>NZ_CABSQF010000011.1:0-124640 GCF_902479695.1 uncultured Phyllobacterium sp.
CGCAAGATCTGGACGATCCGGGTCGGCTCGGTCGGCAGCGTCTTCTTCGGCTCCTCCGGCGCGGCCACCGCAGGGCCAGCGGCGACCGGGCTCGCGTCGAGGTCGCGCTTGATCACCCGGCGCACCCCGGCCACGTCCTGCATCGCGCGCGAGGCAATCGCGCGCGAGAACAGCGAGGGGTCGGCGAAGTGGCCGCTGACTTCGACATCGCCGTCGCCCAGATAACGCGTCTGCGTGGTCAGGCCCTGGCTGCGCAGCACTTCGCGCACGTCGCCGGCGATGTCGTCGCCGGTGCGCAGTTCCAGCCGCGCCTCGACCTCATCGGTGATCAGACGCTTGCGGATCATCTCGCGCGTGGCCGCGTCCTTGACCGTGCCCGACAGCACCAGGCCGCCGTCCTCGTTCTCGACCAGGCGTCCGCCGGCGATCGAGAACTCTTTGATCAACGGCTGCACCAGTTGGGTCGGCGTGGGTTTTTTCTCGAAGCCCGGCATCCCCGCCGCGGCGATCGCCACCGGCACCAGCGACCGCGCCGCCCGGCCGGCCACCGGCGGCCGGCGGCGCCGCGCCCCCCTTCCCGCCAAGGCCGCCGGGAAAAACCACCTTCCCTTTGAATTTCCCGCCGTAATTCTGGCGGCCCGCCTCGACGAAGGTCTCGTAGGTGCCCTGCACGATGCCCTGCGTGCCGATATAGATCCACGAACCGGCGGTCATCTGGCCGTACATGGCCAGGCCCTTCTTATCCAGTTCGTTGAAATGATCCCATGTCGCCCAATGAGGAACGAGGTTGGAATTGGCGATGAGGACGCGCGGCGCATCCGCATGGGTGCGGAACACGCCGACCGGCTTGCCGGACTGCACCAGCAGGGTCTCGTCCTCGTTCAAGGTCTTCAGGGTCGCGACGATCTTGTCGAAATCGTCCCATGTACGGGTGGCGCGGCCGATGCCGCCATAGACCACCAGTTCATTGGGATTTTCGGCCACATCCGGATCAAGATTGTTCATCAGCATGCGCAGGGGCGCTTCTGTCATCCAGGATTTGGTATTGAGTTCCGGTCCGCGGGGGCTGCGGATTTCACGGATATTGTGACGTGGATTGTTCATTTTAAGCTCCCGAGCTTGAAGGCGGTTTGTTCGAGATTTTCGAGAATGTCCTTGAGATGCTTGCGCAGGCGCTCGGCCTTCGTCTCGTCATAGGCAAAGGGAGGCGCTTCGGTCTGCAGATGGGTGGATTGCGCCAGCTCCATCTGGATGGCATGCACACCCTTTTCCGGCTTGCCGTAGTGGCGCGTGGTCCAGCCGCCCTTGAAGCGTCCGTTCATCACGCCGTCGTAACCCGGTGCGGCAAAGGCAAACCGGCCGGTGGCTGCCGCCACCTCCGGGGCACAGCTCGCGCCCTGATTGGTGCCGATGTTGAAATCCGGCAGCTTGCCCTGAAACAGAAACGGGATGTGCGAGCGGATGGAGTGGCAATCATAGAGAATGGCGAGGCCGTGAATGTCCTGCACGCGCTTGATCTCCGCCGCCAGGGCGGCGTGATAGGGCTTGTGGAAATGCTCAAGCCGTTTTTGCGTATCGGCGGCAGCGGGTTTTTCGCCGTCACGCCAGATCGCCCTGCCGTCGAAATCCGTTTCCGGGATGAGGCCAGTGGTGTTCTGTCCGGGATAGAGGCTGACGCCTTCCGGATCGCGGTTGGCATCGATCACATAACGGTGGAAGGTGGCACGAACGGTCGTCGCTTCCGGCAGAAGCCCGTCATAAAGCGTATGGATATGCCAGTCCGTATCGGCCAGCAGCTGACCGTTCTCGTTCAGCCGTGCCCAGATATCGGCCGGAATCTCGGTGCCGGTGTGCGGCAGGCCAAGAATGACCGGGGACGCCCCCTGCTTGACGTCAACAACACTCATAGGCCGGTATCCAGTGCTGGGAGGATGTCGGGGGAGATGGCGGCATTGAGCGTCCCGGAACCAATGAGATCGGACACGGCCTTCAGGTCCGGCGCCATGTAGCGGTCCTCGTCCAGCGTCGGCACGACGGAACGGATCGCGGCATGCGCGCGGGTGAGTTCCGGGCTGGTCTGCAGCGGGCTGCGCAGGTCGATGCCCTGCGCGGCGGTCAATGCCTCGATACCGATGATGGAGAACAGATTGTCCGTCATCTGCAACAGGCGGCGCGCGCCGTGGCAGGCCATGGACACGTGGTCTTCCTGATTGGCCGAGGTCGGCGTGGAATCAACGGACGCCGGATGCGACATCTGCTTGTTTTCCGACATGAGCGCTGCCGAGGTGACCTCGGCGATCATCAGGCCGGAATTCAAACCCGGTTTGCGGGCAAGGAAAGCGGGCAGGCCGTAGCTCAATGCCGGATCGACCAGTAGTGCGATGCGGCGCTGGGCGATCGAGCCGATTTCGCAGATGGCAAGCGCAATCTGATCGGCGGCGAAAGCAACGGGTTCCGCATGGAAGTTGCCGCCCGATACCACCGAGCCATCGCTGAGAACCAGCGGATTGTCGGTGACCGCATTGGCTTCGATTTCCAGCGTCCGCGCCGCCATACGCAGCAGATCGAGGCAGGCGCCGTCGACCTGGGGCTGGCAGCGGATGCAGTAGGGGTCCTGAACGCGTTCGTCGCCTTCGATATGGCTTTCGCGGATCGGCGAATTTTCGAGCAGGCGGCGAAGCGCGGCGCCCGTATCGATCTGGCCGCGATGGCCGCGCAGGGTGTGAATATCGGGGTGGAACGGCGCGGAGGAACCCATCGCCGCATCGGTGGACAGGGCCCCCGTGATCAGTGCCGACTGTGCAGAGCGATGCGCCCGGAACAGGCCCGCGAGCGCCAGCGCCGTTGAAACCTGCGTGCCGTTGATGAGCGCAAGCCCTTCCTTGGCGGCAAGTACCACCGGCTTCAGGCCTGCCTTGGCAAGCCCCTCTCCGGCCGGCATCTGCTTGCCACCGAACACCACATCGCCCTCGCCGATCATTGCCGCCGCCATATGCGCCAGCGGCGCCAGATCGCCGGAAGCGCCCACGGAGCCTTTCTCGGGAATGACAGGAATGACGCCTTTGGCCAGCATCGCTTCGATAAGGCTGATCAGTTCCGGGCGCACGCCCGAAGCACCGCGGCCGAGCGAGATCAGCTTCAGGGCCATGATCAGGCGGACAATGTTTTCCGGCAGCGCATTGCCGACACCGCAGCAATGCGACAGGATCAGATTGCGCTGGAGCGTCCCCACATCGGCGGCGTCGATGCGGATCGAAGCAAGCTTGCCGAAGCCGGTGTTGATGCCATAGACCGGCGCGCTGCCGGCTGCGATTTCGGCGATGCGCGCAGCTGCGGCTGCAATCCCCTTATGAAACGATGCATCGAGCCGGACAGGCGTGCCCTGCCAATAGATTTTTTCCAGTTCAGCCAGAGGAACGGAACCGGGGTGGAGGACGACAGTCATGGTCAAGCCTTCAAGATGAGCTGGTGGAGGGGATTGAAACCGATGCGGTAGCAGAGTTCTGCGGGCTGGGCGGCGTTCCAGATGGCGATTTCGGCGCGTTTGCCGGGAGTGATGGTGCCAATGTCATCCTGCAATCCCAGCGCATGCGCTGCCTCGCGGGTTGCACCCGCCAGCGCTTCCTCGGCGGTCAGGCGGAACAGGGTGCAGGCCATGTTCATGGTCAGGAGCAGCGATGTCAGCGGCGATGTACCGGGGTTGCAGTCCGTGGCGATGGCGATGCGGGCACCGGCGTCGCGCAGGGCTTTGACCGGTGGCGCCTGTTCTTCCCGCAATGCATAGAAGGCACCCGGCAAAAGCACCGCAACCGTGCCTGCGGCGGCCATGGCCCTGGCGCCGTCTTCGTCGAGATATTCAAGATGATCGGCAGACAGTGCACCATAGGATGCGGCAAGCTTGGCACCGCCGAGATTGGACAGCTGTTCCGCATGCAGCTTGACCGGAATGCCAAGAGCTTTCGCCCGGTCAAACACACGCGTGATCTGGGCCGGCGAGAAGGCAATACCTTCGCAAAAGCCGTCGACCGCATCGACCAGACCTTCCGCATGGGCGGCGTCGAGACCCGGCAGCACAACTTCGCTGATATAATCATCCGCGCGGCCGCGATATTCCGGCGGCACCGCATGGGCAGCGAGATAGCTGGTGCGGATGCGCACGGGACGCAGCGTGCCGAGGCGGCGCGCCACCCGCAGCATTTTCAGCTCCGCCTCGATGTTGAGGCCGTAGCCGGATTTGACTTCAACGGTGGAAATGCCCTCCGCCAGCAGGGTGTCAAGCCGCGGCAGGCTTTGCGCGACAAGTTCATCTTCCGATAGACCATTGGTCGATTTCACCGAGGAAACAATGCCGCCGCCAGCCCGGGCGATTTCCTCATAGCTGGCGCCCTCGAGGCGCATTTCAAACTCGCGGGCGCGGTTGCCGCCGAAAACCAGATGAGTGTGGCAGTCGATCAATGCCGGCGTCGCCAGCCGGCCGCCGAAATCCTGCACCTCGACAGCTTTCCAGTCATCCGGAACAGCGGTGCCAACCCAGGAAATACGATCCCCTTCAATGCCGATCGCACCCGCGTCGATCAGGCCATAGGGCGCACCGGTATTCTCCAGCGTCGCGATCCTCAATCCGGACAGAATTTTTCTCATCGGCCTTGATACCATCCCCATTAGTGCTTGCTCATGACGTTATTATGTATATACATATTATGTCAATCCGGGGATGAGAGAAGAAATGAGCGAAGCCAAAAAATCTGTTTTTGCGAGCACGGCCCTCACGGAAAAAGGCTGGGAACGCGACGTCCTCGTGCAGATCGGCGCGAGCGGGCAGATCGTGTCGGTGGACGCAAACAGCACTGCGCCCGCTGACAGTCATCGCACCGCTGTTCTTCTCCCGGCACAGGCCAATCTGCACAGCCACACATTCCAGCGGGCCATGGCCGGCCTTTCCGAAGCGCGCAGCCCGGCGGGCCGCGACAGCTTCTGGACGTGGCGCGAGATCATGTACCGCTTCCTCGATATTCTCGATCCGGATGACATCGAAGCGATCGCCGCCTTCGCATTCGTCGAAATGCTCGAATCCGGCTATTCCAGCGTGGCCGAATTTCACTATGTCCATCACCAGCCGGGCGGCACCCCCTATGCCAGCCTCGGCGAATTGTCGGAGCGCATCGCCGCTGCCGCCAGTGCGAGCGGTATCGGCCTGACATTGCTGCCGGTTGCCTATGCACAGGGCGGCGTTGACGGACGCACGCTGGCGGGCGGGCAATTGCGTTTCGGCAATGATGTCGAGCGCTTTTCCAAACTGGCGCAGGCCGCGCAAAAGGCCGCGCGGCAAACAGGTCCCGATGCGGGTTTCGGCGTCGCACCGCATTCGATCCGCGCCGTCAGCGAACGCGACCTTCTGGAGCTGGAGCGCCGGTTTGCCGCCATGCCCTTCCACATCCACATCGCCGAACAGCTGCCGGAGCTGGCAGAAGTCCAGGCGGCCTATGGCCAGCGCTCCATGAGCTGGCTGCTGGACCATCTGCCCGTCAATGAGCGCTGGTGCCTCATTCATTCGACGCACATGACACCGGAAGAGACCTTGCGCGTTGCTGCCAGCGGCGCGGTGGTCGGCCTCTGCCCGCTGACCGAGGCAAGCCTCGGCGATGGCATTTTTGATGGCGTGCGCTACCTGGGTGCGGGCGGACGGTTCGGTACGGGATCGGATTCCAACATCCGCATTTCACCATCGGAGGAACTACGGCAACTCGAATACAGCCAGCGTTTGCGCGATGTCTCTCGGGTCACGCTTTCCGTCGACGGCAAATCCAACGGCCGTACGCTCTATGACACCGCGCTTGCGGGCGGAATGCAGGCATTGGGCCGCAATGGCGGCAGTCTTGCCGTTGGACAATGGGCCGACATGGTTGCACTCGATGCCGATAATCCCGCGATCCTCGGCCTCCGGGGTGACCGGTTGCTTGACGGCTGGATTTTTGCAGGCGACAGACACGCGGTGACCGATGTGTGGTCGGCGGGCCGTCATGTGGTGCACGAGGGACGCCACCACGCGCGGGAACAAATCTTTGCAACCTACAAGACGCGGCTTGCGTCGGTTCTGGAGCGGGTGTGACGGCAACAGCGCGAAAATCCTTCCATGCCATCAAAGCGGAAATGGCCCGGCGCATCGCCGAGCGGGTCTGGGCACCCGGTGCACTGATTCCCGGAGAGGAAGTGCTGTCCATTGAATTCGGCTGCGCCCGCGCCACGGTCAACCGCGCCTTGCAGGAACTGGCGCGGGGCGGCGTCCTCGTGCGCAAGCGCAAGGCCGGAACCCGGGTAGCCCTGCACCCGATGCGGGAAGCGCGCTTTGTCATTCCCATCGTCCGGCAGGAAATCGAGACAAAGGGCGGCGCCTACCAGTTCAGGCTGCTTTCCAACCAGGTGGAAAAAGCACCGGGAGATGTTGCCCGCCGCATGGGCCTCGCCAAGGCCAAGGACATGCTGCACGTGCGCTGCCTGCACCTCTCCGACGGCAAGCCGTATCAATATGAGGATCGCTGGATCAATCTCGATGCGGTGCCTTCCATTCGCGGCGAGACATTCGAGACCATCAGCCCGAACGAATGGCTGGTGACCCACTCACCGTTCTCGCAGGCCGAGATCGTCTTTCACGCCGGCGTGGCGAGCGCACAGGAGGCTGATATTCTCCGTGTCAGCGAAAAGGACGCCGTGTTCATCGTGGAACGCGTCACCTTCGTGCCGCAGAAGCCGATCACATTCGTGCGGATGATCCACCCCGCCTCGCACCGCATGGTCACACAGCTCTAGAAGACATTCGGCTTGATGACGCAAGGAATAGACCTTCGCGCGCCCTCGGGGTGCGATGATTTGTCAGCTTGCCAGAACAATTGTCTACTAAAAAACTCATAATTTCCTAGAATCATTCTAAGCTATTGATATTTTTCATGCTTTTCGAAAATTATCATTTGACTTTGGAATAAGTCATTGCCTTTATGCACAAGCACACGAGTGCATACCTTTGATGTCTGGGCCTTGAACCCGTTCGATTGGAGGACCCTATGATAGGTCTTTTTCTGCCACGCCTGCGCGTGGTTTTCATGCTGCATGCGCAGCTTCCACGTCCCGCACCCGGCCTGAACCGGCTGACGCAGCCCGTTGCCCGCCCATGCCGCAACAATGAACAGGATGGGAGTGGGCATGTATCCACGCGCATCTGAAGCAGGGCAAGGGACAGGCTGCTATTTCGACCGGGCTCCGGAGAAGCTCGTGCTGGAAGGCTATCGCCGGTGGACTGCCGGTTTTGAAACCGGTTCGGTGATCGCCTGGGAAATGGCGTTTGGCCTGTACAGCGAAATTCTCGGCAGCCGTGCAGGCAACCGCGCCCTGTCGGAACTCTCGTTCTTCATCCGCACCTTGCGCCACTGCGCCCTGTGCCCGCTGAAGACATTTCCATTCGGCTCGCATCACGTGTGCAAGGAAGAATGCCTGACTTTGGGGCTGATCGCCGGACTTCAAAATTGCGACATGCTTGCGGCACGAACCTGCCTCAATGCCATGGCATGCCCCTCCCGCCAGGAAGAGGTTGAGAATGCAGCCATCGGTTTTGCCGAAACGCTCGCCGAGCTGGATCAGGTGCTTTTGCCGATCCCTAAATTTGCCATTGACGACATCATTTCCCGCCCGCTGCGGGCAAAATACCACTAGGACGAAGGGGAAAACCAATGATCATCAACGCACGCATGGAACGACGTCTTTCAATCGCCGCCACCGCATTGCTGACACTGGCGATCTTTGTCACGCCACTCACAGTGCGCACCTCGATCGAAGCCAGGACAGTGACCACCACGTACACCGAAGTCGCAGAGATCACGCCGGTTGACCTGCTGATCCGCAAATAAGGGCCTCCAGCCCGGTACCGGCCGCAGGCCGGTACCACTTCCTCGCCGCCATGAAAGAATCCTGCTGCGGTCAAATTCCACCACCGATCCGGAATAGACTACCATTTCTGTAGACTATGGTATTCAGGTAGAATTTTCTAATTTATCGATATAAAAGGAATTCTTTCCAACGCCCGCTCTGCGGGGCGCTCTGCTACGCTTTAGGTCACACTACACGGAGGCAGGCATGAAACATTCCCGTATATCCCTATCGCTTGCGGCTGCTTTATTCGCCGCAACAGTTTCCTTTCAATCGCTGTCTGCCGCCCATGCGGATACGACGCTGCTGAACGTCTCGTATGACCCGACCCGCGAGCTCTACAAGGACTATAACGCGGCTTTTGCGGCGAAATGGAAGGCGGATACCGGGGAAACGCTGACCATCCAGACATCGCATGGCGGGTCTGGCGCGCAGGCCCGTTCGGTGATTGACGGGCTCGACGCCGATGTGGTGACGCTGGCGCTTGAAAGCGACATCTCCGCCATCGCCAAGGCAACGAAAAAGATCAATCCTGACTGGCGCACGAAATATCCGCACAATTCCGCACCGTATACGTCAACCATCGTCTTCCTGGTCCGCAAGGGCAATCCGAAGGGCATCAAGGACTGGGGCGATCTCATCAAGGATGGGGTCGAAGTCATCACGCCTAACCCCAAGACATCCGGCGGGGCACGCTGGAATTATCTTGCGGCCTGGGCCTGGGCCAATGGCCAATACGGCGGCGACGAAGCCAAGATCAAGGACTATATCGGCAATCTGTTCCAGCATGTCCCGGTGCTTGACTCGGGCGCACGCGGGTCGACCACGACCTTTGCCCAGCGTGAGCTTGGCGACGTGCTGCTCGCCTGGGAAAACGAAGCCTATCTTGCCTCCGATGAATTCGGCGCCGACAAATTCGACATTGTCGTGCCGCCGCAATCCATCCTTGCCGAGCCGCCCGTTGCCGTTGTCGACGGCAATGTCGATGCCAAGGGCACCCGCAAGGTGGCTGAAGCCTATCTCCAGTATCTCTACTCGGCAGAAGGCCAGACCATTGCAGCGAAGCACTTTTATCGCCCTTCCGAGCCCAAGCTGGTATCGGCGGATCTCCTGAAAAAACTGCCGGAGTTGAAACTGGTGACAATCGATGATCCAATCTTCGGCGGGTGGGCAAAAGCACAGCCCTATCACTTCGGAGATGGCGGAACGTTTGACCAGATTTACAAGCCGAAAAAGTAACAGCATGATCTCCAACCTTGCCAAGGCAGGTTGGCGGTTTAAGAGGCCGAGTGTTATTCCAGGGTTCGGAATGACGCTCGGCTTCACTCTTGCCTACCTGACCCTCATCGTCCTTATTCCGCTGACTGGACTGGTCTGGCGCTCCGCCTCGCTGGGCTGGGGCGGCATGTGGCACGTCGCGACGGACGCGCGCACGTTGAACGCCTTGAAAATCAGCTTCGGCACATCGCTGATCGCCGCCCTGATCAATGTCGTGTTCGGCGTTATCGTTGCGTGGGTTCTGGTGCGCTACCGCTTTCCCGGCCGCCGGATCATCGATGCCATCGTCGATCTGCCCTTCGCCCTGCCCACCGCCGTTGCCGGCATTGCCCTGACAGCCCTCTATTCGAAGAATGGCTGGATCGGCCGCTGGCTCGATCCGCTGGGCATCAAGGTTGCCTTCACGCCTGTCGGTATCACCATCGCGCTGATCTTCATCGGATTGCCCTTTGTCGTGCGCACGGTGCAGCCGGTCATGGAAGAAATCCGCAAGGAAGTGGAGGAAGCGGCGGCCACCCTCGGCGCGACCCGCTTCCAGACCATCTCGCGCGTGCTGCTGCCCGGCCTGACCCCGGCAATCCTCACTGGCTTTGCCCTCGCCTTCGCCCGCGCGGTCGGCGAGTATGGTTCGGTGATCTTCATTGCCGGGAACCTTCCCTATATCTCGGAAATCGCACCGCTGCTGATCGTCATTCGCCTGGAAGAGTTCGACTATACCGGCGCAACGGCCATCGCCGCCATCATGCTTCTGATTTCGTTCACGATGCTCTTCGTCATCAATCTGATCCAGGCCTGGAGCCGCAGGAGGTATGGCTATGCGACATGAGTTGCCGCAACCGCCGGAAGCCGCATCCAATGTCTGGCATCCCGCAACCACCGAGAGCCGCACGGCGCGTTTCATCCTCGTCGGCGTGGCGCTGGTCTTTCTCGGCCTGTTCCTGCTTCTGCCCCTGATCGCGGTTTTCTTCGAGGCCTTCCGCAAGGGCCCCGCCGCCTACCTCGCAGCCTTCGCCGACCATGATGCGCTCGCCGCGATCCGGCTGACCCTTCTGGTGGCGGCCATTGCCGTTCCGCTCAATCTCGTCTTCGGGGTGGTGGCGGCCTGGACCATTGCCAAGTTCGAGTTCAAGGGAAAGGCATTCCTGACGACGCTGATCGACCTGCCGTTCTCGGTTTCCCCTGTAATATCGGGTCTCGTCTACGTGCTTTTGTTCAGCACGCACAGCGCACTCGGCCCCTGGCTCAAATCACAGGGAATCGAGATCCTGTTCGCCGTTCCCGGCATCGTGCTCGCAACGGTGTTCGTGACATTTCCCTTCGTTGCACGCGAACTCATCCCGCTGATGCAGGAGCAAGGCACGACCGACGAGGAAGCGGCGCTTTCCCTCGGGGCGAACGGCTGGCAGACCTTCTGGCATGTCACCCTCCCCAACATCAAATGGGGCTTGCTCTACGGTGTGCTTTTGTGCAACGCCCGGGCCATGGGGGAGTTTGGCGCGGTATCCGTCGTTTCAGGCCATATTCGCGGCCTGACCAACACGATGCCGCTGCAGGTCGAAATTCTCTATAATGAATTCAATACGGTCGCTGCTTTTGCGGTGGCTTCGCTTCTGGCGCTTCTGGCGCTGGTGACGCTCGTTCTCAAGACCCTGCTGGAGTTGAGATACGGTGCGGAACTGGCAGCCAATGGCGGACACTGAGAGGAATAAACATGGACGTTCGCGTAAGTGGTGTGCGCAAGGAATTCGATCGCTTCCCGGCGTTGCACGACGTATCGCTCGATATCAATTCGGGTGAACTGATTGCACTGCTCGGCCCCTCGGGTTCCGGCAAGACGACGCTTCTGCGCCTGATCGCCGGGCTGGAAACCCCGACCGAAGGCAAGGTGTTTTTCGGCGACGAGGATGCATCGCTCAAATCCGTGCAGGAGCGCAATGTCGGTTTCGTGTTCCAGCACTACGCCCTGTTCCGCCATATGACCGTGATCGATAATGTCGGCTTCGGGCTCAAGGTTCGCCCCTCCGCCAGCCGGCCGAGCAATGAGGAAATCCGCCGCCGTTCGTCCGAGCTGCTCGATTTCGTCCAGCTCGGCGGCCTGGAAAAGCGCTATCCCGCCCAGCTTTCCGGCGGCCAGCGCCAGCGCGTTGCCCTTGCCCGCGCCATGGCCATCGAACCGCGCGTGTTGCTGCTCGACGAACCGTTCGGCGCATTGGATGCGAAAGTGCGCAAGGAGCTGCGCCGCTGGCTGCGGGAAATTCACGACAAGACCATGCACACGACTGTTTTCGTGACCCATGACCAGGACGAAGCCCTGGAGCTCGCCGACCGCGTGGTGGTGATGAGCCAGGGCAAGATCGAGCAGATCGGAACGCCGGATCAGGTTTATGACACGCCCAATTCGCCGTTTGTCTATGGCTTCATCGGCGAATCAAGTTCGCTGACCGTGCGCATCGACAATGGCGAGGTATGGCTTGCGGACCGCACACTCGGCCTGAAAAGCGATGCACCCGACGGCAACGCCACGCTTTTTTTCCGTCCGCACGATGTCGAGCTGATCGACGGCTGCGGCGGCTGCATTGCCGGAACCGTCATTGCCAGCCGCCGTGTCGGTGCGACAAGGCGCGTGGAACTCGAAATCGGCGGCGCGGCGGAACGCGTCGAGATTGAAATTCCGGCCGATCATCCGGCCCGGGAAAAGAGCCGCGTCGCCTTTCGGCCGAAGCATTGGCGGGTCTTTCCGCAGGCCTGACCCTTTCGGCCCTTGCCCCCGAAGCCGGAGTTCCATGAGCTCCGGCTTTTTGCTGCCCGGCCGTCATATGCTTGTTCACCAGAACAGAAACAGTCTGTTCACAAAGCCCATGCCCGTTCGCAAACAGCTGCAAAGGAGTTTGCGCACTGTGCCTCTGTGCAGCCCGCTACGAATTGCTTAAGATAAACAAATGGCAATCTGACTCATTTTCATCAAAACTGATCGGCAAGGATGAAAGTGGTGGTAGCTTAGTTGATCGTACCCGATTAGATCGTAAACTTCTCCATGGGTCGGTCGACCCGTTATTATCGTCTGTGTTGCAGCCCTGAAGATTTTTTCTTCACAACCGAAACGAAGGCAAATGGCCCTACTGTCTTTTTTTAAATCTTTCACACCACAGAAGAATGCCGTTGGTCAGATTTTTTCGGTCCAACCCAATCCAATCAGAGCCCATTACAAATCCATTGACGACCTGCGGGACCTGGGCGCGCGCGTGGCGCGCGGAGAAGATATCCGCCTGCCCGACTACGAACCGATGGTGTTCGAACAGCGCACGGTTGAAAATGCCCGATTGATCCTCCATTCCTATCGCTCCTCCGACGCGGCTGCACGCAAGGGCGAGACGATTACTCCGGCGGCCCAGTGGCTCCTCGACAATTACTACCTCGTCGACCAGAACATCCAGCAGGTGGAGCGCGATCTTCCGAAGAAGTTTTTCCGCCAGCTGCCGCCGCTGGCCGGCAAGCCGGAAATCCCGCGCGTCATGGCGCTGGCCTGGCTCTATGCGGCCCATACGGACAGCCAGTTCTCGCTCAACAGCCTGACAGCGGTGGTCGAAGGATTCCAGACGGTTGCGCCCCTGCATATCGGCGAACTCTGGGCCCTGCCCTCCGCCGTGCGCTTCATTCTCATCGAAAACGCCCGCCGGCTGTCGCTGCGCGTCGAACGGGCGCGGCGCATGCGCGCCTATGCCAACAGCGTTGCCGACGAAATCACGCTGAATGCCGACAAGGATACCCTGCCGCAGCTTCTGGCGCAGTACACCACTGCCGCACGCGACAGCACCTTCGCCACCCATCTGCTTTACCGCCTGCGCGGCGGCGCCATGCATTCCGGTGCGGCTGTCGCCTGGCTTGAGGAAGAGCTGGAAAAGAACGGCAGCGACGCCGAAGACGCCATCATCCAGGAACATACGCGCCAGTCCACCGGCGGCGTGACCATGGGCAACCTCATCCGCAGCCTGAAGGCTATCGACGACGTCGACTGGATCACCTGGTTCGAGACGGTCAGCGGCGTCGATGCGGTGCTGCGCGAACATTCCAATTTTGATGCGCTCGATTTCCATTCCCGCAATGCCTATCGCGTGGCGATTGAAAAGATCGCGCGCCGCTCGGGCAAGAGCGAGCAGGACATCACCCAGGCCGCCCTCGACCTCGCCCACCACAGCGCCGAAACCAAGGGGGACGAGAAGAGCGTCACGGTGCAGCGCAAGCGCGACGTCGGCTATTATCTCGCCGGCGACGGCCGCTCGGAGCTGGAAGAAACCTGCGGCTCGACCCCAACCGTGCTGCAGCGCTGGGTCCGGTTCTACAAGACACTCGGCCTTGCCGGCCTGTGGATTCCGGCTTCGGTCATTTCCATCGGTATTCTGTTCCTGATCCATTACTGGCTGCGCCGTTACGGCCTGCCGAGCGATACGGTTCTGCTGCTGACGGTCCTGGCGGTGTTCCCGACGATGGAAACCGCCAATGGTTTCGTCAACTGGATCATTCCCATGTTCATGCCGCCGACACGGCTGATCGGTTTTGAATACAAGAATGGCCTGCCCCCCGAGGCGAAAACCCTCGTCGCAGTGCCGACGTTGATCACCTCGCGCGATTCCGTCGACGAGCATATCCGCAACCTCGAAGTGCATTATCTGACCAATCCGCGTGGCGAAATCTATTTCGCCCTGCTCACCGACTGGGCGGACAGCAAGGTCGAGCAGAACGAGAACGATCTCGACATTCTCGACTACGCCCGGGAAAAGGTCACTGCGCTCAATCTGCACTATACGCAGGGCGGCAACCCGCGCTTCTTCCTCCTGCACCGCAAGCGCCTGTACAACGCGCAGGAAGGCCGCTGGATGGGCTGGGAGCGCAAGCGCGGCAAGCTGCATGAGCTGAACCTCCTGCTGCGCGGCGACAAGGACACAACCTATTTCCCCAGCAATGAGGAAGTGCCCGGCGACATCAAATTCGTGATGACGCTCGACTCCGATACGCGCCTCACGCCGGATTCGGTCAACCGCCTGGCGGGCAAGCTGAGCCATCCGCTCAACCGCCCGATCTACAAGGAAAAATCCGGCCGCGTGACCAGCGGCTATGCGATCCTGCAGCCGCGTGTCACCCCCTCGCTGACCACCGGTGACGATGCCTCGTTCCTGCAGCGCGTCTTTTCGGTCAACCGCGGTATCGACCCCTATGTCTTTGCCGTCTCGGACGTTTATCAGGATGTGCTGGGTGAAGGGACATTCACCGGCAAGGGCCTCTATGATGTCGATTTCTTCGAATTGGCGCTCGACGGCAAGATCGACGAGAACACCGTTCTCAGCCATGATCTTCTGGAAGGCGGCTATGCCCGCGCGGCGCTCGTCAGTGACGTCGAGGTGGTTGAAGACTATCCGACAGGCTATAATGTCGACATCTCGCGCCACCATCGCTGGACGCGCGGCGACTGGCAGCTCCTGCCCTACCTGTTCAGCACAAAGCCGGGTGTGACCGCCGTCACGCGCTGGAAGATGACCGACAATCTGCGCCGCTCGCTGACGCCGGTCTTCTGGATCATCGCCTCCATCGCCGGCTGGACATTGCTACCGCCCGGCGTCGCTGCCCTGTGGCAGTTCTTCATGATCTTCAGCATGTTCATCGTCCCGACGATGATCCTGTTCACCAATCTTGTTCCGACAAACATGAACCTGTCGCTGAAGGGCCATTTCCAGGCGATCCTCACCGACATTTTCTCGGGCGCAGCCGATATCGCCCTGCGCATCACCTTCATTGCCAACATGGCCTGCCTGATGGCCGATGCCATTGCACGCACGCTCTACCGCGTCTTCATATCGCGCAAGAACCTGCTGGAATGGCGTGCGGCGGCACAGGCGAAAGCCAGCGCCCCTGACACGCTGCAGTATTATACCCGTCTGATGTGGCCCGCGATCATCGTGGCTGCCGTCGCCATCGCGCTGCCGCTGGCTACCCATAGCCGTGCCTGGTATCTGGCCGTGCCGTTTGCCGTGATCTGGTTCTTCTCGCCGATCATTGCCTGGCTGGTCAGCCGTTCGGCCAAGCCGCTCGATGATCTCAATGTCCGTTCTTCCGACAAGAGCGAATTGCGCCGCTTCGCCCGCCGCACCTGGCACTACTACGATACGTTCGTCACCAAGGAACAGAATTTCATTCCGCCTGATAATTTCCAGGAGGACCCGCATCCGGTTATCGCCACGCGCACATCGCCGACCAATATCGGCATGTACCTGCTGTCGACCGTGGCGGCCCGGGATTTCGGCTGGATCGGCTTCAACGAGACGCTGACCCGTATCGACGACACGCTCTCCACGCTGGAAAAGATGGAGAAGTATCGCGGCCATCTCTACAACTGGTACGAAACAACCACGCTGCGCCCGCTCCTGCCGCTTTACGTCTCGTCGGTGGACAGCGGCAATCTTGCCGGCCATCTGGTGGCACTGTCTTCCGCGCTGGAAAAATGGGCGGAGGCCCCATCCGTCTATCTGCAAAGCGATCTCGACGGCATTCTCGATGTCAGCGATATTCTTGAAGAGGCGATCAACGACATTCCCGATGAACGCCGCGTCCTGCGGCCCCTGCGCCGCCGCCTGGATGAGCGGGTGGCTAATTTCCGCCGGGCCATCACGACCATCAAGGAAGAGCCGGAAACGGCATCGCTGCGCACCATCAACCTTTCGCTGTTCGCCGGTGACATCCAGCGTCTGACGGAAGAACTGCACGGCGAACTCGAAAGCCCGCTCAGCACCACCGCAAACGGCTGGGCGCTGATTCTGGTCAAGACCTGCCAGGCCCATACGGATGACGCCATCGGCACCCACGAGGGAACCGACAGCCTGCGCGAGCGGCTGGTTTCGCTGGCCACCCGCGCCCGCCAACTGGCCTTCGACACCGACTTCACCTTCCTTGAACGCAAGGAACGGCGCCTGCTGTCGATCGGCTTCCGCGTCGATACCAACGAACTCGATGCAAGCTGCTACGATCTTCTCGCTTCGGAAGCGCGTCTTGCCAGCCTGTTTGCCATCGCCAAGGGCGATATCCCGGTCGATCACTGGTTCCGCCTCGGCCGTCTCCTGGTGCCGGTTGGCTGGCGTGGTGCGCTGATCTCCTGGTCGGGCTCCATGTTCGAATATCTCATGCCGCCGCTGGTCATGATCGAACCGCTGGGCTCGATGCTGGATCAGACCAACAAGCTGATCGTCCAGCGCCAGATCGAATACGGTGATTCCAAGGGCCTGCCGTGGGGCATTTCCGAAGCCGCGTACAATGCGCGCGATCCGGAGATGAACTACCAGTACACCAATTTCGGCGTCCCGACGCTGGGACTGAAACGCGGCCTGTCCAAAAACTATGTGGTCGCGCCCTATGCCAGCATCATGGCGAGCCAGTATCGCCCGGCGGAAGCCGTGGCCAATCTGAAACGCCTGCGCGCGATGGGTGCGCTCGGTCAGTACGGTTTCTATGATGCCGTCGACTTCACCCGCTCCCGCGTGCGCGAAGACGAGGAATATGCCATCGTGCGCAACTACATGGCGCACCATCACGGCATGTCGATCGTTGCCGTCAACAATGTCGTGTTCGAAGGCCGCATGCGCGACCGTTTCCACTCGGATCCCGTCATCGAAGCCGCCGAACTGCTGCTGCAGGAAAAGGCACCGCGCGAAATCCCTGTCCTGCAGGCCAAGGCCGACAATCCGATGCGCAAGGCCGTGGAAAGCGGCGAAGAAACGGCCTCCATCCGCTTCATCAAGAACCCGCTTTCCGCTCCGCGTGCCACGCAGATCATGTCGAACGGCCACTACTCGGTCATGGTCACCGCCAATGGCGGCGGCTACAGCCGCTGGAATGGCCTGGCGATCACCCGCTTCCAGCCGGATCCGCTGGAAAGCGGCTATGGAACATTCCTGTTCCTGCGCGATCTCGACAGCGGTGAATGGTGGTCGGCAACCGGCGATCCCGTGCGGGCAGCCGGCGAAAAGAGCACAACCATCTTCGCCGACTACAAGGCCGAGTTCGTCAAGGAAAACGGCACGATCCAGTCGACGGTGGAAACCATCGTCGCTTCGGATTCCGACGGCGAAGGCCGCCGCATCATCATCACCAATACCGGCACGAAAGACCGGATCATTGAAGTGACCTCCTATGCCGAACTGGTTCTGACCGCAGACGATACGGACACGGCACATCCGGCATTCGCCAAGATGTTCGTGGAAACCGAGATCGTTCCGCGCGGCGACACGATCTACGCCACCCGCCGCAAGCGCGGCAGCAACGAACCCGATATTCACGTGGCGCACGTGGTCACGGACGGATCGGGCGCCATGCGTGAAATCCAGGCGGAAACCGACCGCCGGGCCTTCATCGGCCGGGGCCGCAACCTGCGCAACCCGGTTGCCTTCGACGAGGGCGTAACCCTCAACGGCAGCCAGGGCTTTGTGCTGGACCCCATCGCGTCGCTGCGCTGCCGTGTCCGCGTTCCCGCGCACAAGCGCGTCACGCTGGTTTTCTGGACCCTTGTCGGCCCCGACCGGCACGAGCTGGAGGAGGTTGTTTCCCGCTTCCGCCATCCTGACTGCTTTGCCCGCGAATTCTCGCTGTCCTGGACAAGCTCGCAGGTGCGGCTGCACCATATCGAGATCAATCCGGACGAGGCGGCCGATTTCCAGCGCGTCGCCACCAGCCTGATCTATCCGGACAAGGCCCTGCGCATGCCCGCCGAAAGCATCGCTTCCGGCCTTGGCAGCCAGTCCGACCTCTGGCCGATGTCGATCTCCGGCGACTTTCCCATCCTTGCCCTGCGCATTGATGACGAAGCCGACATGGACACGCTGAAGAACGTCCTGAAGGCGCAGGAATACTGGCGGGCAAAGGGGCTTGTGGTTGACGTCGTCGTCATCAACGAACGCTCCTTCTCCTACGCCCAGGACTTCCAGCGCGGGCTCGAAGCGATCTGCGAGAACAGCCGCAACCGCGGCGGCCAGTATGGCCCGCGCGTCCACATCTTCACCGTGCGCAAGGACCAGATGAGCGACGCGAGCTACAACACGCTGCTCGCCTCTGCCCGCATTGTCATGCACGCGCAGAACGGCACGCTGGTTGAACAACTGAAGCGCACGGAGGAACTGTCCGCCGACCTTCAGCCGGTTGCCGCCATACCGGCCGGCAAGGCTCTGGCGACCGGCGATACCGGCCTTGACGAGATGCGCAGCATCGCGCCGGCACCGACGCAGCTGGTGGGCAAGCGCCGTCTGAAAACAGACGGCAATGACCTGGCCTTCTGGAACGGCTTTGGCGGCTTTGACATGAAGACCGGTGAATACGTCGTCCGTCTTGCCGACCGGACCACCACGCCGCAGCCATGGATCAATGTGATCTCCAATGCGGGCTTCGGCTTCCACGTGTCGGCGGAGGGTGCAGGTTTCACCTGGTCGAGCAACAGCCGTGACTATCAGCTGACCCAGTGGTCGAACGATCCCGTGATCAACCGGTCCGGCGAAGCGCTCTATGTCGTTGATCTGGACAAGGGAACCGCGTTCTCGCCGACCGCCTCGGTGCTGCGCGATCCATCGGTTCAGTATGAAACCCGCCACGGCCAGGGCTATTCGACATTCCTGTCGCGCCACGGCAATGTCGGCCTTGAACTGACCCATACCATCGATACGGACATGCCGGTGCGCGTGTCCAGCCTCAAGATCACCAACCATGGCGGGACAGCCAAGCAGTTGCGTGTCTATGGTTTTGTCGAATGGATGCTCGGCAATTCCCGCGCCAAGACGGCTCCGTTCATCGTGCCGTCGCATGATACGGAAAGCGGCGCGCTCTTTGCCCGCAATCCCTACGGCACCGACCGCAAGGATCACGTGGCATTCTTCGCCGCAAACGTGAAGCCGCAATCGGTGACATCGGACCGGACCGAGTTCTTCGGCCCCCTGGGATCGGTGGACCAGCCGGCTGCCGTCCTGCAGGCAAAAACCCTGTCCAACGTCGTCGAGGCGGGGGGCGATCCCTGCGCGGCGCTTGCCGTCGATGTGGAGATCGCGGCGGGCGAAACCAGGGAAATCCTGTTCTATATCGGCGATACCGCCGGTGCCAACGAGGCACGGCATGTTCTCGCAGAACAGTTGAAGCGCCCGTTTGAAAAGACGCTTGCGGCATCCAAGGCAATCTGGACCGGCTTCCTCGATGGCCTGCAGGTGGATACGCCTGATGATGCATTCGACGTGATGGTCAACCGCTGGCTGCCCTATCAGAGCCTTGCCTGCCGCATCTGGGCGCGCACGGCCTTCTATCAGGCCAGCGGCGCCTTCGGCTTCCGCGACCAGCTGCAGGACACGTTGTCCATGCTGGTGCTCGACCCGTCACTGGCCCGGCACCAGATCCTCAATGTCGCCGCCCGCCAGTTCAAGGAGGGCGATGTCCAACACTGGTGGCTGCCGACATCGGGTGCCGGTGTACGGACGATGATTTCCGATGATGTGGTGTGGCTCGGTTATGCCATTGCCCACTACACGTCGGTGACCGGCGATATGAGCATCCTCGACGAGCAGATCGCCTTCATCGAAGGCAAGGCTCTCGAAAACGGCGAGCACGATGCTTTCTATCAGCCGACAATCGCGGCTGATAAAGTCACGGTCTACGAACACGCGGCACGCGCGCTCGATCTGGCAATCGCCCGCACCGGCGTGCATGGGCTGCCGCTCATGCTCACCGGCGACTGGAACGACGGCATGAATCGGGTCGGCGAAGAGGGCAAGGGCGAGAGCATCTGGCTGGGCTGGTTCCTGATCAGCACCCTGCGCGATATCCTGCCGATTGCCCGCCAGCGCAAGGATGCCGACCGCATCAAGCGGTGGGAAGCCCATATCGAAAGCCTCAAGGCGGCGCTGGAAAAGGATGGCTGGGACGGCGAATGGTATCGCCGCGGCTATTTCGACGATGGTTCGCCGCTGGGTTCCAAGACCAGCGACGAGTGCCGGATCGACTCCATCGCCCAGTCCTGGAGCGTTCTCTCCGGCTATGGTGATCCCGATCGCGCCAAGCAGGCCATGCAGTCCGTTGCGACGCATCTGGTCGATGACGAGGTCGATATCATCAAACTGTTCACACCGCCGTTCAACAAAACGCGGCATGAGCCCGGTTACATCAAGGGCTATCCGCCGGGTGTGCGTGAGAATGGCGGGCAGTATACCCATGCCGCAACCTGGGCAGTCTTGGCCATGGCCAAGCTTGGAAATGCCGACGAAGCCTATCGCTGGTTCAGCAAGCTCAATCCGGTGAACCATTCGCTGGATGCCGACAAGGCCGAGTCCTACCGGGTCGAGCCCTATGTCGTCGCTGCGGACGTCTATTCGGTTGATCCGATGCGCGGGCGCGGCGGCTGGACCTGGTACACGGGTTCTGCCGGCTGGCTCTACCGCGTGGCAACGGAAGGCATTCTCGGCATCAGCCGTAGGAATGACCGGCTGTTCGTCGATCCGGCCCTGCCGACGGCATGGACCGACGGCTTCAGCTTCGTGCTGCGCAACGGCAAGGCGCGCTATACCGTCGAGGTGAAACCGGCGGCCAAGGGCGGCAGGAAGATCACTGTGGACGGCAAGAAGCTGGCCAAAGCCGATGCGGGCATTCCGCTCGAGATATCGGGCGAACACACGGTACTCGTGGAAGTCGTGCCGGGAAAATAGCCAGCGGCTTGGTGGCCGCTGACTGAGTTGACGACCCTATTCCGCCGCCTGTGCTTCCGCGCTGGCGGCGGTTCCTTTTCTGGAGAAGACAAAGGCCAGAATGAAGCTTGCCGTCAGCAAAAGTACGATGGTCGGCGCCGGGGCGCTGTCGAGGAAGAAACTCAGATAGATACCGGCCAACGATGTTGAAACGGCAACAAGTGCCGATACGAGCAGCATGCGTTCGAACCTTTTGGTCAAGAGGAAGGCGATGGAGCCCGGCGCAATCAGCATGGCGACGGCAAGGATGATGCCAACAGCCTTGAGCGCGCCGACGATGGTCAGCGACAGGATGCAGAGCAGGCCATAGTGCAGGAATTTGACCGGCAGACCGATGGCCTGCGCGTGCTGCGGATCAAAGGCATGCAGCAGCAAATCCCGCCGCCAGATGCCGAGGGCCAGCAGGGTCACGGCTGCTATCACCCCGGTTTCGGCGATATCGCGCCATGCCACGCCGAGCATGTCGCCGAAGAGGATATGGTCGAGATGCACGTCGGACTGGATCTTGGTGTAGAGGACGATGCCAAGGCCGAACATGCCGGAGAAGACCACGCCCATAACCGTGTCTTCCTTCACCCGGCTGTTCTGCTTGAGGAAGCCGGTGGCAAGGGCGCAGATCATGCCTGCCGCAAAGGCCCCGATTGCCAGCGGGATACCCGCGATATAGGCGAGCACCACGCCGGGCAGCACCGCGTGCGAGATCGCATCTCCCATCAGCGACCAGCCCTTCAGAACCAGAAAGGGCGAGAGCAGGCCCATGGGGATTGCCACGAGAAGCGTGATGACAAAGGCCTGCTGCATGAAGCCGAAGCTGAACGGCTGCAACAAAAGCTGGATCAGGTCGCTCATAGCCCCTCCTCCAATGCCAAGCGGGCGCGGCGGCGCGCGGCGAGCGTTCCGTGCTTGGGTGCGAAAACAAAAGCGGTGAGAAAGACCAGCGTCTGCAATACGACGATGATCCCGCCGGTGGCACCATCGAGGAAATAGCTGAGATAGGCGCCGATAAAACTGGTCAAGGCCCCGATCAGCACACTGGTCTGGATCAGGCGCGGGAAACGGTCATGCAGGAGATAGGCGGTTGCGCCGGGGGTGACGACCATCGCCACCACCAGAAACGCCCCCACGG
This sequence comes from uncultured Phyllobacterium sp., assembly GCF_902479695.1. NCBI lineage: Bacteria > Pseudomonadati > Pseudomonadota > Alphaproteobacteria > Hyphomicrobiales > Phyllobacteriaceae > Phyllobacterium > uncultured Phyllobacterium sp. The sequence goes on from NZ_CABSQF010000011.1 coordinate 22,075, forward strand.
TCTGCATGGCGGCCACCGTCGATGCACTGAGCAGCGTGAAGAACAGGATTTTCAACAATGGCGGATTGAGGCCGATGGAACGGGCATGATTTTCGTCAAAGAATGTCACCATCAGGTCCTTCCATTTGACCAAGAGGACAGCCAGCGACACCCCGCAGATGATGACCAGTTGCAGCGTATCCTCCGGCGTGATCGCCAGAATATTGCCGAGCACGATGGTCTGGATATTCACCGAGGCGGGTGACAGCGACATCATGAACAGGCCGAGCCCGAAGAAGGAGGTGAAGATCAGGCCGATGATGGCGTCCTCCTTCAGCTTTGTCCGCTGGTTGAGAAACAGCATGGCGACTGCGGCGAGACCGCCGGAAAAGAACGCGCCGATGGAAAATGGCAGGCCGAGCATGTAGGCCCCGGCAACACCGGGCACGATGGAATGGGAGAGCGCGTCGCCGATCAGCGACCATCCCTTCAGCATGAGGTAGGCGGAAAGGAATGCGCAGACACCACCGACCAGCGCACTGACCCACATGGCATTGATCATATAGTTGTAGGAAAAAGGTTCGAGAAGTAGCTGCATCATGATTGCGGCTTACCTTTCCCCTTGGGTTCACCATAGATCACGAAGGGGCGTTCATCGTCGCTGAGCACCGTCACGCTGCGCGGATCGGCATCGGCATGCAGATCAACTCCGCCGAGGATGAAGTGCCGCAGCACACCGCCGAAGGTCATTTCCAGATTGGCCTGCGTGAACACCTCTGCGGTCGGTCCGGAGGCCAGGACGGTGCGGTTGACCAGCACGGCCCGGTCACAGAATTCGGGCACGCTGCCGAGATTGTGGGTGGAGACCAGCATGACCTTGCCGTCATCGCGCAGGGATCGCAAAAGGCCGATGATGGCCTCTTCTGTCCGCACGTCGACGCCTGTAAAGGGTTCGTCCAGAAGAATGATATCGCCTTCCTGCGCCAGCGCGCGGGCGAGAAAGACGCGCTTCTTCTGACCGCCCGAGAGCTCGCCGATCTGGCGCTTGCGGAAATCCGTCATGCCGACCCGCTCCAGCGCGGCAGTCACCATGTGCTGGTCACGCTTTTTCGGCATGCGTAGAAAATTCATATGGCCATATCGTCCCATCATCACGACGTCTTCGACCAGAACCGGAAAATTCCAGTCGACATCCTCGCTCTGCGGCACATAGGCCACCACATTGCGTTTGAGCGCCTGTCCCGCCTGTTCACCCAGGATCGAGACCGATCCCCTGGCGAGGGGCACGAAGCCCATGATGGCCTTGAACAGGGTGGACTTGCCACTGCCATTGACGCCGACCAGCGCGGTGATCGACCCGCGCGGGATATCGAAGCTGGCATTGCGTAAAGCCGTGTGGCCATTGCGATAGGTCACGGTCACGTCATGCACGGAAAGACCAGCCCCCCGCTTTGCAGCGGAGGGGCCGGCGAGCGCTTGGGAGGACGCGCTCACTGGGTAAAGCCTTTGGCAACGGTTTGTGCCGTGACGCGCAGAAGGTCGAGATAGGTGGGCACCGGACCATCGGGATCGCTGAGCGAATCGACATAGAGAACACCGCCATATTTGGCACCGGTCTCGCGGGCGACCTGCTTGGCGGGCGAAGCGGAAATCGTGCTTTCACTGAAAACCACCGGGATTTTCTCGGCGCGAACTTTGTCGATCACCTTGCGCACCTGCTGGGGTGTACCCTGCTGATCGGCGTTGATCGGCCAGAGGTAAAGCTCCTTCATGTCGAAATCGCGGGCGAGATAGCTGAAGGCGCCTTCACTCGTCACCAGCCAGCGGCGCTCGGCGGGAACAGCAGCGAGACTGTCGCGGATGGGCGCAACCGTTGCCCGGATCTTCTCCGAATAGGCCGCGGCGTTGCGGTCATAGACGGCGGCATTGGCCGGGTCATACTTGCCGAGTGCCTTGCGGATATTTTCCACATAAACCAGCGCGGCATTGGGCGACATCCAGGCATGCGGGTTCGGCTTGCCCTCATAGGGCCCCTCCGAAATGCCCATCGGCTCTACACCCTCGCTGACAACGACGCTCGGAACATTCTTGACGTTGCCGAAGAATTTTTCGAACCAGCGTTCCAGACCCAAGCCGTTCCACAGGACCAGATTGGCATCCTGCGCCTTCAGGATATCGCCGGGTGTCGGCTGGTAGTCATGAATTTCAGCGTTGGGTTTCGTAATCGAATCCACGGCGGCCGCGTCCCCCGCAACATTGCGGGCCATGTCGGCGATGATGGTAAAGGTGGTGACCACCTTGAACTTCTTGCCATCGGCAGCGGATGCCGGGCCAAGAATCGTCAAAAGAGCAAAAACAGCAATCAACAGTCGGGAAAATCTCATCTCGCCTCCAGCAAACCGGGAAAATGGTGAGCTTTTTCGTCACCATTGTTACTCCATAACGGCTTGCGGGAGGCGCGTCAATGCAAATGCGAATGATTTGCAAAAAGAAACCCATTCCCGTTTCCCGCAATATGCGGAAGGTCAGACGCCGAAATTCTGTGTACCAACGCCCGTATCTGACAAGGCCAGTTGAGAATCTTTGCAACTGAGCGCGTTCTGGCGCATAATCCCGCGCATGAAACATGCTATCAATCAGAAGCCGGATTACGAGAAGGAGCTGCGCAAGGCAGGCGTTCGCATCACCCGCCCGCGCCGAATCATTCTCGATATTCTGACCTCCACCGAAGACCACCCGGATGCGATGAAGATTTTCCATCGCGCCATCGAGATCGATGACAGCATTTCGCTTTCGACCGTGTACCGCACCATGAACCTGCTGGAAGAAATGGGCGCCATTCATCGCCACGCCTTCAATGGCGGCCCGTCACGCTTCGAACAGGCCCATGGCGAGCATCACGACCACCTGATCGATGTCGATACGGGTGACGTGATCGAATTCCAGTCGGACAAGATCGAGAAACTGCAGGAAGAGATCGCCCGCGCGCTCGGCTATGACATCATCCATCACCGGCTGGAACTCTACGGGCGGAAATCCAAGCGGCCGGAATAACGCACGCACAAACGTCCAAGACGTTTGCTTTCGCGTGAAGCATAACTTCCGCTGGCATTTGCCCAGAGGAGTCCTGCATGCAAACGGTCCAGCCAAAATCCTATCCGGCCATCAATTTCTCCGAAAAGTTCAAGCTGTTTTCTGAACAGTGGTCACCCAAAGTGGTGGCGGAGCTCAACGATTACCAATTCAAGATCGTCCGCATCGAGGGTGATTTCATCTGGCACGATCATCCGGAAACCGATGAAGCATTCATTGTCCTGGACGGGGAACTGCGCATCGATTTCCGCGACGGGTTCGTGACGATCAGGCCGGGTGAAATGTACGTCGTCCCCAAAGGGGTCGAGCACAAACCCTATGCCGAAAGGGAAGTCCGGCTGATGCTGATCGAACCCCGGGGGGTGCTCAATACCGGCCACGAGGGCGGTGAGCGGACAGCACAGAACGACGTGTGGATCTGACAGATCTTACGCAATCTGCGCCAATTCGCGGCGCAGAAAATCATTCAGCCGGTCAATGGCCGGACTGGATGACACCGGGCTGCGCATGATGCCGATTTCCAGATCACGCAGCGGCGGCAGGCCTTCATTCTCGCCGATAACGCGCAGGGTCGACGGCACGCTGCACGCGGCAAGCGCAGCCACCGCCAGCCCGGCCTGCACCACGGCGATCAGTCCGAGCAGGCTGGCGCTGGAATAGGTGCAGCGATAGCTGCGATCCGCATCCCCCAGCGCGTCCAGCACGTTCATGCGCGCGGCGCAGCCGGGTTCAAACAGAGCGATGGGCAGCGGGTCATTTTCCCAGGCGACATGGGTCGGTGATGCCACCCAGATCAAGCGCTCGCGGCGGATCACCTCCAGCGGCTGGGTGGCCCCGCGGGTGACAATCGCCAGATTGACCCGGTCCTCATCGATCGCCTTGACCAGCGAGGTGGATTGCTCGCAGACCAGTTCGACGGTGACCAGCGGATGCTCCTCGGCAAACCGCGACAGAACGGGCGGCAGCAGGAATGCCGCATAGTCATCGGGCACGCCAAGCCGCACGCTGCCGGTTTCCTCGGGGCGGGTGACATTGGCCCAGGCCTCATCCGACAAACGCAGCAACCGCCGCGCATAATTGAGAAAACTCTCGCCGGCCAGGTTCGGCTCGACGGACCGGGGGTTGCGAATAAGCAGCTGTTTGCCCACCGCCTGTTCCAGCCGCTGCATCTGCATGCTGACGGCCGACTGGCTGCGGCCGACACGCGGGGCAGCCGCCGACAGGCTGCCGGTTTCGATGACAGTCACAAAGGTCCGCAGGAGATCGAGGTCGAGGGGTGCAGCCATAATGCTATCAATATAGCGAATAGTTTGTTCCAAATCTATTCGTTTGTTTGGTGGCAGCCAACGGCGCTAACTGGACATCCTTTTCCACGGGGATGACCCACATGCCTGACCCGATATCCGATCGTTTTCCTGCAGCACGGCTGGCCATCGCCATGGCCATCATCGGGACGGTCGGTGCCTTTGCAACGGAAACACGGCTCGATCCGGTCACCATCGTCTTCTGGCGCTGTGTTTTCGGCATGGTCTTCCTCGCAGCCTGGTGTTTCCTGCGCGGCTATCTTCCCGACCGGACCCTCTCCTGGCCGCGGCTGGGCCGGGCAGCGCTCGGCGGCATCTGCATGGTACTCAGCTGGGTATCGTTTTTTGCCGGATTCCGCATGACGTCGATTGCAACCACCACGATCGTCTATCACATCCAGCCGTGCTTCGTTCTTCGCATCGGCTGAGCCCTTTTGAAGGAACGCCCCCCCGTCGATCAGATCATCTTGATCCTCGGCGCCTTTCTCTGCTTCGTCCTGCCCAGCGGCCTTGTCGGCGCGACGGCACCGGTCAGCACGCTATGGATTCTTGGGATCGTCATGTCGCTTGGTGCCGCGATGCTTTATGCCGCCGCAACCATTCTCGCCAAGGGCCTCGGCGAGCAACGGCCGGAAATCACGGTGCTGTGCCAAACCATCGTCGGCATCGTCATGCTCGCGCCTTTTGCCAATTGGGCGGAGCCCGTGCCGCTGGCATCCTGGGGCTGGCTGACCAGTATCGGCATCCTCCATACGGGCATTGCCTATATCCTGATCTATTCGGCCTATCCGCGCCTGTCGACGCCGGTCATCGGCGTCCTGACCTTCATCTATCCGATCGTCGCCATCATCGTGGACTGGGCAATTTACGGACACCCGCTGGGAATGGCACAAGCCGCCGGCATGCTGCTGATTGCCTGCGGTACGCTGGGCGTGCGGCTCGGGTGGCAAATTCCCTGGCGGCGGATTTCGGCAGCTTGACTCCCCGGGAACATGAAAAAGCCGCCCGGAGGCGGCTTTTCGTCAAAAGATGCAAAAGAATCAGGCGGCGTTGGAGGCAGGCTGCGCCGTCAGCAATTCATAGATAAGGGTCGCATCATGGGCGGTGCGCAATTTGGCAATCCGCTCGGGATCGCGCAGCATGCGGGCAATCCGCGACAAAGCCTTCAGATGATCGGCGCCGGCATTCTCCGGCGCCAGCAGAAGAAAAACAATATCGACGGGCTGATCGTCCAGCGCTTCGAAATCCACGGGGGTTTCGAGCTGTGCGAAGACCCCGGTGATGCGTTTGACGCTGTTGATCTTGCCATGCGGGATGGCAATGCCATTGCCAACACCGGTCGAGCCAAGGCGCTCGCGCTGCAGGACGGTGTCAAACACTTCCCGCTCCGTCAAACCGGTCAAGGCGGCAGCCTTCTCCGACATGATCTGCAAAAGCTGCTTTTTGGAATTGACTTTCAATGCGGGCAGGACAGCGTCGGGCTGAATGAGGTCACCCAGATCCATTATTCTCTTCCTTCCTGTTACCGTCCGCGCTTTGGGCGCGGACGGTAGTTCAAATTTCGCCTAAGACCCGGCGCCGTTCTGACCGGCCACGGCCGATGGATCGATCCAGCCGATGTTGCCGTCAGCGCGGCGGTATACGATATTCACCTGCGTACTGCCAGAGTTACGGAAGACAACCACTGGACTATCTTTCAGATCGAGCTCGACCACGGCGGATGCGACACTCATGCTTCTGAGCGCCATCGATGTCTCAGCCACGATTGTCGGCGCGTAATCCTCCGGAATGTCCTCATCTTCATCCGGTACAGGGGCGACGACCCGGTAGGAAATATCGTCGAAAACACCGTTCGAGCCGGGCGCCTGATGCGATTTCAGACGCCGCTTGTAACGGCGAAGGCGTTTGTCCACGCGTTCTCCGGCTGCATCAAAAGCAAGCTGAGGATCCTGTGCCTCGCCCGCTGCCTGCAGCACCGTGCCGGTATCGAGACGGATCAGGCAATCGGCGATAAAGCGCGACCCCTGTTTCTCCACTGTGACGTGGCCTGTATATCCGCCATCGAAATATTTGGTCACCATCTCACCGATCCGTTCGTCAATGCGAATGCGGAAAGCGTCACCAATGTCCATATGTTTCCCAGATACACGCAGACTCATGATACCTCACCTTCATTGTGACTTTTCATTGCCCGAGCCAATCTACACTGTTGTTGAGAGACGAGCAAAGACATCCCGCACATTCCATGCGAGTGATCCATCACATTTCACTTTCTGATTCTTCATCTCCAAAAGGCGCGCTTTCGCTTCAATCGATGCAAATCACCGGCGCTTCACTCTCCCTTGACCAAGCTTCTATGGCTCGGTTCATTTACCCGCTCGCCTCGATTCTACACCTGTGCGGCGGATGAATCCAGAGTTTCCGTCACCCTTGCGCACAGAAGCCTCCGCTTTTTTCTCCCGGCGCCTTTGCACCGAGGATGCGATGTTCATCGCCTCGCGGTACTTGGCAACCGTACGCCGTGCAATCTCAACGCCCTGGCCCTTCAGAAGATCCACGATCGTGTCGTCCGATAAAATATCGTCCGGCTTTTCACTGTCGATCAGCAGCTTGATCTGATGCCGCACGGACTGGGAGGAATGCTGCTCGCCGCCTTCGGTGGCCGAAATCCCCGCATTGAAAAAATAGCGCAACTCGAAGACGCCGCGCTTCGTCAGCATGTATTTGTTGGCGGTGACGCGGCTGACGGTCGACTCGTGCATGCCGATGGCGTCAGCCACATTTCTCAAATTGAGCGGCTTCAGGTGGGCAACGCCGAATTGCAGGAACTCCGCCTGCTGGCGCACGATTTCCGTCGCCACCTTCAAAATGGTCTGGGCGCGCTGATCCAGGCTGCGCGTCAGCCAGTTGGCATTTTGCAGGCATTCGCTCAGAAACCCCTTTTCAGCCGGGGAAGCCGTTACCTTTGCAATGGTCGCATAATAGGTGTTGTTGACGAGGACCCGCGGCAGAGCATCCGGATTGAGCTCGATATTCCACGTCCCGTCCGGCGCCATGTCGACATGCACGTCCGGGATGATGCTGTCGGCCACACCCGAGGAGAAGGCCGTTCCCGGCTTTGGATCGAGCAGGCGTATCTCCTGCAGCATATCGAGCAGATCGGCATCGGCGACCCGGCACAGCTTTCTCAGGCTTTGAAAATCCCGTTTCGCCAGGAGTTCCAGATTTTGCAGAAGCATCGTCATCGCCGGATCGAGCCGGTTTTTTGCACGCAGTTGCAGAGCCAGACATTCAGCCAGATCACGGGCAAACAGCCCCGCCGGTTCGAATGTCTGCAAAACCGCGATCAGTCTGTCGATATGGGCCGCATCGGTGCCCAGCCGTTCGGCAATCTCCTCGACATCGACGCGCAGATAGCCCATTTCGTCGAGGTAATCGGCGAGTTCCGCTGCAATCAGGCGGTCCACCGCATCCTCAAAGGCAAAAATGATCTGCTCGCCGACGTGGTCGCGCAGCGTCAACGGCGATGCGGTCACCTGTTCGAGATTGAACCCCTCGCCGCCCGTCGACACATATCCGTCACCCGATGACGATTTCCATTGCGAGGCCAGATCGCCAGCGATGAAGTCGTGGGTTCCAGGATCATCCGGAAAGATATTCTCGAGAGAACTGTCGAACGTCTCGGACATGGAGCCTGAACTGGTCGACTCGCCGCTGACAAGCCAATGGTCGTTCTGCTCACTTGCGCTGCCCCCGTCGCGGCTTTCGTCGGCGTCACCATGATTGACACCGCGCGAATAGTCGCCGGCTTCTCCCGGCCCGCGATCATCGGACGTATCCCGGCTTTCGAAGGAAAAATGTTCATTTGCCGTTTCATCGCGCTCCAGCAGCGGATTCTTTTCGATCTCCTGCTCGATGAATTGCTCGAGTTCGACATGGGACAATTGCAGCAGCCGAATCGACTGCATGAGCAGCGGCGTCATCACCAGAGACTGGGTTTGTCTCAGATCGAGTTTTGGCGACAGGGCCATGGTGAACGCGGGTACTCCTGTACGAAATTCTTCTCAATGTACAGAAATGGCCCAATCCTTGCTTGTCAATTCCAGCAAGGCAAAAAACGACTCTTTTCGGAAAGATTCATCTGGATTCACGCAGAGGCGAGTAATTTCTGGCAAAAATCTGCCAGAAATTGATAAAATCAGAGCTTGAACTGATCACCGAGATAAAGACGCCGGACATCCGGATTCGCAATAATCTCGTCCGGACGGCCGTGGGTCAGAACCTGCCCCGCATGAATGATGTAAGCGCGGTCAATCAGCTTCAGCGTTTCACGCACATTGTGGTCCGTGATGAGAACGCCGATGCCGCGGCTGGTCAAATGGCGGACGAGCTGCTGGATATCGGAGACCGCAATGGGATCAACGCCGGCAAACGGCTCGTCAAGCAGCATGAAATTGGGCCGTGAGGCCAAGGCGCGGGCAATCTCCAGCCGGCGGCGTTCACCGCCGGAGAGGGAAAGCGCCGGTGCCTTGCGCAGATGGGCGATATGAAACTCTTCCAGGAGGGAATCCAGTTCCTGCGCCCGTGCGGTGCGGTCCTTCTCGACTACTTCGAGCACGGCCTTGATGTTGTTTTCCACGGAGAGGCCGCGGAAAATCGAGGCTTCCTGCGGCAGATAGCCGATACCGAGGCGCGAGCGGCGATACATCGGCATCGTCGTCACATCAAAGCCATCGATTTCGATATTGCCCTTGTCGACCGGCACCAGGCCGGTGACCATATAGAAACAGGTGGTCTTCCCGGCACCGTTCGGGCCGAGAATACCGACCGCTTCGCCGGCCCGCACACCGAAGGAAACACCATTGACCACCTGACGGCCATTATAGCTCTTGGTGATGCCACGGGCGACAAGCGTACCCTTCATCCGGTCCGTCGCCGACGGATCGGCGGCACGCATCTCCTGGGAAATGCGCGCGTCTGGCGATGTGGGGGTCTTTGCGGATCGACGGGAAAACAGGGACACTTATACCGCCGGCCTAGTTCTTCGGAGCGCTCTTCGGCGCAACGACGATAGAAACGCGGCCGGTCTGTCCATTCTTGCAGCTTTCCAGCTGGGCCTGACCGCTCTTCATCTGCACGGTCAGCTTGCAACCGACGCCAACATTATCGCCCTGCGAGAGAACGACCTTGCTGCCGGTCAGAACCAGAACCTGCGTCTTCATGTCGAACGTGCCATGGTCGCCCGTGGCAACCTGATCTTCGGACTTCACGTAGACCTTGTCATTGACCTCGATGTGGTCGATGTCCTGGGCGCCTGCGCCCGCAGGCGCGGCTGCCTTGGTCTCTGTTTTGGCGGCTGCCTTGTCGGCGGCTTTTTCCGCGTCGGTCTTTTCCGGCTTCTTGACGTAGTAAACGATCATGGAACCCGCCTTCATCAGCGTCGTTCCCTGGGTGACCGTTACATTGCCGGTGAAGGTGGCAGTACCCACATCATTATGCACGTCGAGGCGATCGGAATCGATCTGAATGGGCTGATCACTCGAAAGCTTCATGCCGTTGTTCAGGCCGCCGGCCTTGCTCGCATCCTGCGCTGCAACAGGACCAATCATGGAGGATGCCCAAATGCCCAATGCAACAGTCGAAATGCTGATCAGTCTTGTCCCGCGCGACATTGTCTCAATCTCCTAAATCCGGGATATCCCCACCTGGCCGGCAATCACTGCGGTGATTTGGCTTCGTTGCGACCTTCATGCAGCTTTGCGGGCTGAATGACAAGCCTGACCCCCTTTTCAAAGACCATTACTTTGCCACTCTGAGTAATTTTCATACTGTCTGCGACGATACTGGCACTGCTATTTTCGATCTTGACAGGCTGATCGGTCGACATCGAGTTTTCTTGTATATTGATATCGGCGGATTTCAGCTGTGCTTTCATGCCGTCCGAGGTTGTCAGCGTTATGTTGTTGTCAAGCTTCAACTGGCGGTTGGCATTGTCGTAAAGGCCGCCCTTGGCGTTGACCTGCGCCCGCAGATCCTGGCCAACCGGAATTTCCGCGCTGATATTCTCAAGCGTGATCAGCGAGCTGTTGCCGACATCCTGCAGCGCCCGTTCCGCACTCATCTTGTAGGGGAGCTTGTCCTTGGTAAAGCCATCCAGTTTGGGATTGGTCATGACCAGCTTGCCATCCTGAATGCCCGCACTGTCCAAAGTGATATTGCTCGGGATGTTCGTCGTGGAGAAAAATGTGAACCATGAGAAAACCGCAGCGCCGATCACGGCGACGGCAGGCAAGGCAAATTTCATGAAGCGCACGCGCCGCGAATGGCGTTCCGCAGCGCGAAAAACGTGCGAATCCTTCTCGGTGGCAGAAAATTGCCGCGCAACTTCCGCATGCTGCGCAGCAGCCGCTGTTGCATCGCCGTTTGGATGCGTATGTTTCAGTTCAATGGACATGTATTGGCTATACTACCGATTGCGATGTGTTGGCGCCCTGTTAGTTGAACGCCAATATGGTTATTTTTCGATGAAATGAACCAGGGTCTATGGGACACGTTGCATTTGATCGAACAAATATGCCGTCATCCACTCATATACAAGGTGCAGCGCCAATTGCCTATATGGGGCAATGTGCTGAACCCCGGGGGTCTGGACTTCCTCGGAATGTTGCCGCAGAAGAATGCTTGCACTGAATTGCACAGGAAACGGACGATACGATGGCAAACACAGCTGACGCAATCATCGACAGGCGCCGTCTCCGGCGCAAGCTGACATTCTGGCGTGTGCTTTCCCTTCTGGTTGTCGCGCTCGCCCTGATCGGGCTTTACGGATTTCTCTCCGGTTCCGACCGCCTTTCCGGCAAAACCGCAGCGCATATCGCCAAAATCCGTGTTGAAGGCACGATTTTCGAGAATGACGAACTCATCAAGCGTCTGGGCGAAGTCGCCGATTCCACCGCTGTGAAGGGCGTTATCCTTTCGGTGGATTCACCGGGCGGCACCACGGCAGGCGGCGAAGCCATCTATGAAGCCGTGCGCAAGATCGCCGCGAAAAAGCCCGTTGTTGCGCAGGTCGGAACATTGGCGGCCTCGGCAGGCTACATGATCGCCAGCGGTTCGGACCATATTGTCGCACGCCAGTCCTCCATCGTCGGATCGATCGGCGTGCTGTTCCAGTATCCCGATATTTCCGAGCTGCTGACGAAGGTCGGCGTCAAGGTGGAGACAATCAAATCCAGTCCGCTGAAAGCCGAACCGAATTTTTTCAACCCCGCCAGCGACGAAGCCAAAGCCATGATCCATCGCATGATCATGGATTCCTATGACTGGTTCGTCGGAATCGTTCAGGAACGGCGCAATTTTACCCGCGAACAGACGCTTGCGCTGGCCGACGGATCGGTCTTCACCGGCAGACAGGCGCTGGCCAACAAACTCATCGACGAACTTGGCGGGGAAGACAAGTCGATTGCCTGGCTGAAAACCAAGGGCGTTGACGAGAAATTGCCGGTCATCGAATGGAAACCCGCACAAAAGACAAGCTTCAGCTCGTTTCTGTCCCAATCCGCGCTGAAAATGCTGGCGCAATATCTCGGTATTCCGCAGGAAAGCACCGGGTTGCTGCGCGATTTGACGGGTGATCGCATCTTCCTTGACGGGCTCGTTTCTGTTTGGCACGTTGACGGCAGGCCCGTAGGGGCGCAATAGAATATTTAAGCTTACAGGATCAGTGACATAGTCATAATGGCCGTGTCATTTGAACTTGAACCAGAAGGGGATTATGCCGTGATCAAATCAGAGCTCGTCCAGATCATTGCCAACCGCAATCCGCACCTGTTTCAACGCGATGTCGAGAATATCGTCGGCGCCATTTTCGACGAGATCACCGACGCTCTTGCGGAAGGGAATCGGGTCGAGCTTCGTGGCTTCGGTGCATTCTCGGTGAAAAACCGCCCCGCCCGCAGCGGTCGCAATCCCCGCACCGGCGACAGCGTCGAGGTCGAGGAAAAGTGGGTGCCATTCTTCAAGACCGGCAAAGAGCTGCGCGACCGGCTGAACGCCGACTGAATGCAGCAACAAGCTGGGGCGGCTTCATAGCCTGATGATACGTGAAGTGCTGTTACCCTGGAGAGAGATATGATCAATCGCGTCGTTGTCGTCCTCATTCTCGTGCCGCTGGCAGTTATCCTGATTGCACTGTCGGTGGCCAATCGCGGGCTGGTGACCTTTACGATCGATCCGTTCAATCCGGGCAATCCCGGCCTGTCCTATGCCGCACCCCTCTTCGTCTGGCTGTTTCTCGCTCTCTTCGTCGGGCTGATCCTTGGCAGTTTCGCCACCTGGATCAACCAGGGCCGGCACCGCAAACTGGCGCGCCAGCGCAAGCAGGAAACCGAACTCCTGCGCATGGAGGCGCGGAAATCGGCGGCCACGCAGTCCACGCCCAATCTTCCCTCCCTGCACTAAGCAGCATATTTTCAAGGATTTGCAATGAAACTGGTCTCTCCGGCTGACGTCGACGGGCTGTTGAACTGGCCGGACATGATCAACGCCATTGAAACGGCGTTCCGTCAGGGCGTTATCCAACCCGTGCGCCACCATCACACGGTTGATCGCCCCGATGGCGCCGCATCGACGCTTCTGCTGATGCCGGCCTGGTCGGACTTCGATGCGCTCGGCGATTCGTCGAAGGGCTATATGGGCGTCAAGATCGTCACAGTGTCGCCTGACAATGGGGCCATCGGCAAACCGGCCGTCATGGGCGTCTATCTGCTGCTCGATGGCAAGACCGGGGAACCCAAGGCCCTCATCGATGGGCAGCGTTTGACCACATGGCGCACCGCAGGCGCCTCCGCCCTTGCCGCCCGCTATCTCGCCCGCGAAGATGCATCCAAACTCGTTATCCTTGGCGCCGGCGCGCTCTCAGGCTTTCTTGCCCGCGCGCACAGCTCCGTCAGACCGATCCGCGAGATTTCCATCTGGAACCGCAGCATCGACAATGCGCGCAAAGTGGCGGCGTATCTCGTCGCTGACGGGTTCAATGCCAAGGCGGTCACCGACAAGGATGCGGCCATCGCCGACGCCGATATTATCGCCGCTGGCACACTGTCGACCGAACCGCTTATTCTCGGCAGACATCTGAAGAAGGGCGCGCATGTCGATCTTATCGGTGCCTTTACCCCCGCCATGCGGGAAAGCGACGATGAGTGCGTCAAGCGTGCGCGGGTGTTTGTCGACACCAGGGAAGGCGCGCTGAAGGAAGGCGGCGACCTCGTCCAGCCGATCAAGGCGGGCGTCATCGGCGACAGCCACGTGATCGGCGATCTGTTCGATCTCACCCGCGGAACGGTGAAGGGGCGTCAGTCGCCCGATGAAATCACCCTGTTCAAGTCGGTCGGCGCTGCGCTGGAAGACCTTGCCGCCGGCATTCTGGTCTATGAAAAGGCGATTGCAGCCTCTGCCTGAGTGTTTTTGCTTTCGCCTTTCCTCATCTTGGCATAGGAAACCACCATTGAGCGATGGCCAAGGGCATATGAGGGCATAACGGTTTGAAATCGTCTGGCGGAAAAATCAGGAAGGCCAAGGGCACCGGCCCGAAAGGCGCGGGACCGAAAGCTGCCCCCCCCAGGCAGCAGCAGAAAAACCCCCGCCCACATTTTCCCACCCCCCCCCCCCGGGCGAACAATGAGGCGCGCGACACGACGGCGCCGCGCCCCCACCCGCCCCCAAGGCGGTTCCTGCCCCGCCATACCGGCCCGCGCCCGACAGAAAAGACCGGCCTGATCCTCGAAACGCTGCCCTCCGATGATTACGCGCTGCTCGACAGCGGCAACGGCCTCAAGCTCGAGCAATATGGTCCCTACCGGATCATCCGCCCGGAAGGCCAGGCCATCTGGCTCCCGGCCTGGAACAAGGCCGAGTGGGACAAGGCTGACGCGATCTTTACCGGCAATACGGATGAGGAAGGCGTCGGACGCTGGCATTTCCCCAAAGTGCCGCTCGGCGAAACCTGGCCGCTTGCCTATGAGGGCATTCCCTTCTTCGGCCGCTTCACCTCCTTCCGGCATGTGGGCGTGTTTCCCGAACAGGGAACGCACTGGTCGCACATGGACAGCCTCATTCGCGGTGCAAAGCGCCCGGTGAAGGTGCTCAATCTTTTCGGCTATACCGGCGTCGCCTCGCTCGTTGCCGCCCGTGCGGGCGCCGAGGTGACTCATGTCGACGCCTCGAAGAAGGCAATCGTCTGGGCCCGCGAAAACCAGGAAATGGCCGGACTTTCCGGCAAGCCCATCCGCTGGATTTGCGAGGATGCGATGAAGTTTGTCGCCCGCGAAGAGCGGCGCGGCAGCGGTTATGACATCATCCTGCTCGATCCGCCCGCCTATGGCCGCGGCCCGAATGGCGAGGTCTGGCAGCTCTTCGACAATCTGCCCGACATGGTCGATCTGTGCCGGTCGATCCTGACGCCCAATCCGCTCGGCGTGGTGCTGACCGCCTATTCCATCCGCGCATCGTTCTTTGCCATTCACGAGCTGATGCGCGATGCCTTTACCGGTCTTGGCGGCGAAGTGCAGTCCGGCGAACTGATCCTGCGCGAACGGTCTTCCGGGCGCGCCCTTTCCACGTCCCTGTTCAGCCGCTGGGGTGCCAAATGACCAGACATGACGACCGCCAGCACGGCAGCTCCATCGCGCGGCCCGGCAAGGTCAAGGAAGTCACCAGCCTGACCAACCCGATCGTCAAGGATCTGCGATCCCTGGCGCTGAAGAAGTTCCGCGACCAGCAGGGTGTGTTTCTGGCCGAAGGCCTGAAACTCGTCATCGACGCGCTCGATCTCGGCTGGGTCATCAAGACGCTTGTCTATTCCAAGGCCGGCAAGGGCAATTCCCTTGTCGAGCAGGTGGCAGCCCGCACGATTGCCAAGGGCGGTGACGTGCTCGAGGTCAACGAGAAGGTGATTTCCGCCATCACCCGGCGCGACAATCCGCAAATGGTCGTCGGCGTGTTCGAGCAGCAGCTGCAGCCCCTGTCGGCCACCCGACCGCAGGGCAACGATGTTTACGTCGCGCTCGACCGGGTGCGCGATCCAGGCAATCTCGGCACGATCATCCGGACAGCCGATGCGGCAGGCGCCAAGGGTATCATCCTGATCGGCGACACCACGGACCCGTTTTCGCTCGAAACCGTGCGCGCCACCATGGGTTCGGTCTTTGCCGTCCCGCTGATACGCACGAACGAAACGGAATTCCTTTCCTGGCGAAAGGGATTTTCGGGACTCATCGTCGGCACGCACCTCAAAGGCGCTGTCGACTACCGGACCATTCCCTACAAGGGCAAGCCGGTCATTCTGCTGATGGGCAATGAGCAGCAGGGCCTCCCCGACACGCTGGCCTCAACCTGTGACAAGCTGGCCCGCATTCCCCAGGAAGGCCGGGCGGATTCGCTCAATCTCGCCATTGCCACTGGCGTCATGCTGTTCGAGATCCGCCGCGAGGCGTTGACACTCGATGGCGGCAAACAGGATAAATAACCTCCATGAAAAGCAAATCCTTCTTCGGCCTGCTGGCGATTGTGGTGCTTGCCGTGGCGAGCGACCAGATCATCAAATATCTCGTCGAGACCGGCATGGATTACCAGCAGCAGATCGATCTGCTGCCATTTCTGGCACTTTTTCGTGTTCACAATAATGGCATTGCATTTTCGATGCTCAGCGGCATGCACGACCTCGCCCTGATCGGCTTGACCGTCGTCGTCATCGCCTTTGTCAGCTATCTCTGGTGGAGCACCGTACCGGCACGCTGGATCTCGCGCATCGGCTTTGCGCTGATCATCGGCGGTGCCATCGGCAATCTGATCGACCGCAGCCTGCTTGGCTATGTCGTTGATTATATTCTTTTCCATCTGCCGTCATGGTCCTTTGCCGTCTTCAATCTGGCCGATGCCCACATTTCCGTCGGCGCCGCACTGGTCGTGCTTGAAGAAATTTTTGTCTGGCTGCGCGAGCGCAAGACGCCAAAGGGGCAAGCTGGGGGAAACTGAGGAAAACCCAGCATCTGCGGTGTCCCCCGCGTCATGCGCCCGTCATCCAATTGTTGTATTCAAGCATCTAGTGATTGCCGATCAACCATGATGAGAGCGAATCGTTATGAGCTTCGCCTTGCTTGAACCTGCGTCTATCTTTAAAGATCAGCACACGATGTCGCAGGTTGATTCAACACCCTCGCCGTTTACGGCGCCACACCTTGTCGCGGTGCTTGGACGCATTGGGACGATGGAAGTTTGCCTTGCGCAAACCGAAGCCGAAATCGTCTCTGCCCAGCAGCTGCGCTTCAAGGTATTTTTCGATGAACTCGGCGCCAAGGGCTCGGCTTCTCTGGAGCAGCGCGACGCAGACCGTTTCGATCCCGTATGCGATCACCTCCTGGTTTATGACACCTCGATCATTGGCCCCAAGCACAAGCAGATCGTCGGCACCTACCGGCTGATGCGCTCGGAAGTTGCCCACAAAACAGGCGGTTTTTACTCGGCTAGCGAATATACGATCGACAGTCTGGTAGCTGCCAAGCCGCAGATGCATTTCCTTGAGCTCGGCCGGTCCTGTGTTTTGCCGGAATACCGCTCGAAGCGCACGGTCGAACTGCTGTGGCAGGGCATCTGGAGCTATTGCCGCTATCACTCCATCGACGTGATGTTCGGCTGCGCATCCTTCCAGGGAACGGTGCCGGCGGCGCATGCCCTGCCGCTGTCGTTCTTGCATCACAATTGCCGCGCAACGCCGGACTGGGATGTCCAGGCCCTGCCATCGCTGTATCAGCCGATGGATCTCGTTCCCAGCGAAGCGGTCAATCCGAAGGTTGCCCTGTTCGCCATGCCGCCATTGATCAAGGGCTATCTGCGCCTTGGTGCCATGATCGGTGACGGTGCGGTGGTGGATCATGATTTCGGCACGACCGACGTGCTGATCATTCTGCCGGTCAGCCGCATTTCCACGCGCTACGTCAGCCATTACATCTCGAACGCCAAGCGTTTCGACTGAAATTCCACTTTCGCCTCATGCAGGACGAACATCATCTGTGGAGAAAACCGCCGATGATGCGCCTGCACGGTGTGTAAAGTTCCCGATAGCGCATAGATTGGTCTTCTGATCGGAATCGGTCAAAATCAGGAGAACGTCTTGGCCGACATGCCATTCACTGCGGAAACACCATCCTATGAGGCTGACAGCTCGGCACGCCCAACGCCGATGATGGAGCAGTATATCGAGATCAAGGCGACCAATCCGGACAGCCTGCTGTTTTACCGGATGGGCGACTTCTACGAGCTGTTCTTCGACGATGCGATAGCCGCGTCCCGCGCGCTCGGGATCACGCTGACCAAGCGCGGCAAGCATCTGGGCGAGGATATCCCGATGTGCGGCGTACCGGTGCATGCGGCGGACGACTACCTGCAGAAGCTCATCATGCGCGGCTTCCGGGTTGCGGTGTGCGAACAGGTGGAAGACCCGGCTGAAGCGCGCAAGCGCGGATCGAAATCCGTGGTGAAGCGCGATGTCGTGCGGCTGGTCACCCCCGGCACGCTCACCGAGGAAAAGCTGCTCGATCCCTCCGAAGCCAACTATCTCATGACGCTGGGACGGGTGAAAGGCGCGGCGCAGGGCCAGTTTGCCCTCGCCTGGATCGATATTTCCACCGGCACGTTCCGGGTCAGCGAAACTGACCCGTCGCGGCTGCTTGCCGATATTCTGCGCGTCGATCCGCGCGAACTGATCGTTGCCGATCCGGTGTTTCACGATCCGGACCTGCGCCCGACATTCGATGTCATCGGACGCTCCGTCAGCCCGCAGCCGCCAAGCCTTTTCGACAGCGCCACGGCGGAAAACCGCATACAGCGCTATTTCGACGTGGCCACGCTCGACGGCTTCGGGCATTTTTCGCGCGCCGAGCTTTCCGCCATATCGGGCGCCATCGCCTATGTGGAAAAAACCCAGATTTCCGAACGTCCGCCGTTGATGCGGCCGGAGCGGGAATCGGAAGGCTCCACGCTTTTCATCGACCCCGCCACCCGCGCCAATCTGGAAATGCTGCGCACCTTGTCGGGCAATCGCGATGGCAGCCTGCTCAAATCCATTGACCGCACGGTTACCGGCGGCGGCGCCCGGCTGTTGGCCGAGCGGCTGACCTCGCCGCTGACAAATCCCGCCGCCATTGCGGAGCGGCTCGATTCCGTCTCCTGCTTTCTCACCGGACAATCCCTCGCCGATCTGACCCGCGAAGCATTGAAGGGCGTGCCGGACATGCCCCGCGCCCTGTCGCGCCTTGCTGTCGGGCGCGGCGGTCCGCGCGATCTCGGCGCACTCGCGCGCGGACTCGAGGCTGCCGCCCAAATCGCTTCTTTCCTGGGCAGGGAAGTGCTTCCCGCCGAACTCTCCGCCGTTCGGGATTGCCTTGGCAGCCTGCCCCACGACTATGCCGCTCACCTTGACCGGGCGCTGGATGACGAACTGCCTCTGCTCAAACGCGACGGCGGTTTCGTCCGGCCCGGATACAATGCGGAACTCGATGAGATGCGCGCCTTGCGCGACCACTCCCGCCGCATCATTGCCGGTCTCCAGGCCGATTACATGGATCTGACCGGCATCCGCTCGCTCAAGATCAAGCACAACAATGTGCTCGGCTATTTCATCGAGGTCACGGCGAACAATGCGTCCGTGATGACCGATACGGATGAAGCCAAGGGCAAATTCATCCATCGTCAGACCATTGCCAATGCGATGCGGTTCACGACAACGGAGCTCGCCGAACTCGAAACCAAAATCGCCAATGCCGCCGAACGGGCGCTGTCGATTGAACTGGGCATTTTCGACGCGCTGACCGGGGAAACGGTTGCCAATGCCGACGCAATCCGCGCCGGCGCTGCAGCGCTGGCAACCCTCGACGTCTCGGCATCGCTCGCTGCCCTTGCCGAAGAGCAGGGTTATTGCCGCCCCCTCGTCGATGACAGTCTCGCTTTCGAGATCGTTGCCGGGCGCCATCCCGTCGTGGAACAATCCCTGCGCCGTCAGGCTGCCAATCCGTTCGTCGCCAATGACTGCAATCTGTCACCACAAGGAACGGCCAAGGGTGCTATCTGGCTCCTGACCGGACCGAACATGGGCGGCAAATCGACATTCCTGCGCCAGAACGCATTGATTGCCATTCTTGCGCAGATGGGATCGTTCGTCCCGGCCGGTTCAGCGCATATCGGCATTGTCGACCGGCTGTTCTCGCGCGTCGGCGCATCGGACGATCTGGCGCGCGGCCGGTCGACCTTCATGGTGGAGATGGTGGAAACAGCCGCCATCCTCAATCAGGCCAGCGACCATTCCCTGGTCATTCTCGATGAGATCGGCCGCGGCACCGCGACCTTCGACGGCCTGTCGATTGCCTGGGCAGCGGTGGAATATCTGCATGAGAAGAACCAGTGCCGGGCGATTTTCGCCACGCATTTCCACGAAATGACCTCGCTGTCGGAAAAGCTGACGCGCCTGAGCAATGTCACCATGCGGGTCAAGGAATGGGACGGCGACGTCGTCTTCCTGCATGAGGTGGCCAAGGGCGCCGCAGACCGCTCCTATGGCGTGCAGGTGGCGCGGCTGGCCGGATTACCGGAAGCCGTGGTCAACCGCGCCCGCGACGTTCTGCACCAGCTGGAAGCCGGTGAAACCTCGGGTAAGGCTGACAAGCTGATCGATGATCTGCCGCTATTCTCCGTTGAGGTGAAGCGCGAGGTGAAAGCGCCTGCCAAAGGCAAGGACAGTGCGCTGCTGGCAGCCCTTTCGACGGTCAATCCCGATGAAATGACGCCGCGCGAGGCGCTTGACGCGCTCTACCGGTTGAAAGGCCTCGCCACAAACCCGACATCGTGAAGACTTGGGGGCACATCTGTCCCTAGTGGAACGAATTTGACATTCGCACCCGTTTGACATCACGCGAGATAGGCGAATGTCAAATTCAAAGTTCCACTAGGACCATCTACTTGCTAGTGGTCCTTTGATTCTGACATTTGCCTGGATGGCCTGTATCAATGGGTTGCAAATGTCAGAATCGGACCACTAGCGGGTACAGTGTCTTCAAAGGTAAGCATTTCGTTTATGGCAAATACGCGCTATAGCGTGCGGCCATCATTCATAAAGTCGTGTTCATGAGCGCAGACCTGAAACTGGAACAGATCGTCAGTCCGGCCAAACTTCATCGTCAGTTTGAAGATCTGGTCAAGGCGGCAAAAAAACAAGGCGCCGCTTCCGTCAATCGCAATGACGTGCTGCAGCTCCTGAAAGAGACACTCGTTTCGGGTCGCAAGACTGCCGAGGAGATGTTGAAAAAGGACGGCGGCGGCACACGCTGCTCCGTGCGCCTGTCCTATCTGATGGACCAGATCATTTCGGCGCTCTACGATTTTGCGATCACCCATGTCTATCATTCGGTCAATCCATCCACGGCAGAACGGATGACGGTGGTGGCGGTTGGCGGCTACGGCCGCGGCGGGCTGGCGCCCGGCTCGGATATCGACCTTCTGTTCCTGCTGCCCTACAAGCAGACCCCGTGGGGCGAGCAGGTGGTCGAGTATATCCTCTACATGCTCTGGGACATGGGCCTGAAGGTTGGCCACGCCACGCGCAATGTCGACGAATCCATCCGCCAGTCGCTCGCCGACATGACCATCCGCACCAGTATTCTCGAAGCCCGCTACGTCTGCGGCAATGACGAGCTTTTCACCACATTGGTGCGCCGCTTCGATACGGAAGTCGTCAAGGGGACAGGACCGGCCTTCATCGAGGCGAAGCTGACCGAGCGCAACGAACGGCACCGCAAGGCCGGTGCGACCCGCTATCTCGTCGAACCGAACGTCAAGGAAGGCAAAGGCGGCCAGCGCGATCTGCACACGCTGTTCTGGATCGCCAAATATTACTACCACGTGAAGACCAGTGACGAACTGGTCAAGCTCGGGGTATTGTCGCGCGCCGAGCACAATATTTTCCGCAAGGCCGAAGACCTTTTATGGGCCGTGCGCTGCCACATGCATTTCTATACCGGCAAGGCAGAGGAACGGCTGTCCTTCGACATCCAGAGCGAGATTGCCCAGCGGCTCGGCTATACGGCACATCCCGGCCAGCGCGATGTCGAGCGCTTCATGAAGCACTACTTCCTTGTCGCCAAGGAAGTGGGCGACCTGACGCGCATCATCTGCGCCGCGCTGGAAGAAGAACAGGCAAAACATGTTCCCGGTTTCAACCGGATTTTCCTCACCTTCTCGCGCCGCAAGCGCAAACTGCCGGGAACGTCGGATTTCGTCGTCGACAATCACCGCATCACCATCGCCAATGACGGCGTTTTCCAGAAGGATCCGGTCAACCTCATCCGCCTGTTCCACCTGGCCGATCTGCATGGGCTCGAACTCCACCCCGATGCGATGCAGCTGGTGACCCGTTCCCTGTCGCTGATCAAGGCGGATTTGCGCGAAAATCCCGAGGCCAACCGCCTGTTTCTTGAAATCCTGACTTCCGAGCGCAATCCCGAACTTATCCTGCGGCGTATGAACGAATCCGGCGTTCTGGGCAGGTTCATCCCGGATTTCGGCAAGGTCGTCGCGATGATGCAGTTCAACATGTATCATCACTACACGGTCGATGAGCATCTCTTGCGCTGCATCGCCGTATTGTCCGAGATCGATCACGGCGACCTCAGCAATGAGCATCCGCTGGCCAACCAGATCATGCCAGCCCTGAAAAAGGACCGGAAGCTGCTCTACGTCGCCCTGCTCCTGCACGATATCGCCAAGGGCCGGCCGGAGGACCACTCACTTGCCGGTGCGCGCATCGCCAAGCGCGTCTGCCCGCGTCTGGGCCTCTCCAAATCCGATACGGAAACCGTGTCGTGGCTGGTCGAGCAGCACCTGACCATGAGCATGGTCGCCCAGTCGCGCGATCTCAATGACCGCAAGACCATCGAGGACTTTGCCGAGATCGTCCAGACGCTCGACCGGATGAAACTGCTTCTGATCCTCACCGTCTGCGATATCAAGGCGGTCGGGCCGGGCGTGTGGAACGGCTGGAAAGGCCAGCTGCTGCGCACCCTGTTCTACGAAACCGAACTGATGCTGACCGGCGGTTTCTCGGAAGTGTCGCGCAAGGAACGCACCGACCACGCCCGCGCGCAGCTCGAACATGCCCTATCATCCTGGCCGCAGCTCGAGCGCCAGTCCTATCTTGCCCTGCACTATCAGAACTATCTCCTGACGGTCAGTCTGGATGATCAGATCCGCCATGCCAATTTCGTGCGTGAATCCGACAGTTCGGAAAAAACCCTGGCGACCATGGTCAAAACCCATGATTTCGAAGGTGTCACCGAAATCACGGTGCTTTCGCCCGATCATCCGCGCCTTCTGTCGATCATCGCCGGCGCCTGCGCTGCCGCCGGCGCCAATATCGTCGACGCGCAGATCTTCACCACGAGCGACGGCCGTGCGCTCGATACGATCCTGATCAGCCGCGAATTCCCGACCGATGACGACGAGCGCCGCCGCGCCATGCGGGTGGGGCGCCTGATCGAGGATGTGCTGTCCGGCAAGTCCTACCTGCCGGAGATGCTGGCATCGCGCACCAAGCCGAAACGCGCGGTCAAGGCGTTCCGCATCACGCCGCGCGTCGAAATCAACAACACGCTGTCGAACAAGTTCACCGTCATCGAGGTCGAGGGGCTGGACCGTCCGGGCCTGCTCTCCGAGATCACCGGCGTCATTTCCGACCTGTCGCTCGACATCGCCTCGGCGCATGTGACGACGTTCGGCGAAAAGGTCATCGACGTGTTCTACGTCACCGATCTTGTCGGCCACCAGGTCACCAACGGGGCGCGGCAGAACCGCATCCGCAAGAAGCTGCTCGCCCTGTTCGGCGAAGGCGATATCACCACGGCCCAGCCGCAGCGGCACAACATCCTGATGTCTGCAGAATAGGTTCAGCACCCATGTTTATTCGGAATCTGGAACAGATATGAGTCTGGTCAAAAAATTCGCGACGGTGGCTTCCGGCACCCTGATGAGCCGTGTCTTCGGGCTGACGCGAGAAATGCTGATGGCAGCGGCGCTTGGCACCGGCCCCGTCGCCGATGCCTTCAATGCCGCCTTCCGTTTCCCCAACACCTTCCGCCGCCTGTTTGCCGAGGGTGCGTTCAACGCGGCCTTCGTCCCGCTGTTTGCCAAGGAGATCGAGGCGAACGGCATGGACGGGGCAAAGCGCTTTTCCGAGGAGGTGTTCGGCGTCCTGTTCACCGTGCTGATGGCGCTGACCATTCTGATGGAACTGTCGATGCCGCTGATTGTGCGCACGGTGATCGCGCCGGGCTTCCTCGACGACCCGGTGAAGTTCGGCAATACGGTGTCGATGGCGATCATCATGTTTCCCTATCTGGCCTGCATGTCGCTGGCGGCGATGATGAGCGGCATGCTGAACTCGCTGCACCGCTATTTTGCCGCCGCCGTCGCTCCGGTTTTCCTCAACGTGATCCTGATCGGCGTGCTCGCCTATGCCTGGTACAAGGGGCATGACGGTATCACGATCGGTTACGGCCTCTCCTGGGGCGTCATGGCGGCGGGACTGGTGCAACTGGCCATCGTCTGGTTTGCCGTGCGCAATGCCGGCATTTCCATCGGCTTCCGGCTGCCGCACTTCACGCCGAATGTGCGGCGCCTGCTGGTGCTGGCCCTGCCCGCGGCCATCACCGGCGGCATCACCCAGATCAACCTTCTGGTGAACACGAACATCGCTTCCGGCAAGGAGGGCGCGGTGACGTCGCTTGCCAATGCCGACCGCGTCTATCAGCTGCCCCTCGGCGTGGTGGGTATTGCCGTTGCAACGGTGCTGCTGCCCGAGCTTGCCCGTGCATTGCGCTCCGGTAACCACAGGGAAGCCGGCAGCCTGCAGAACCGGTCGGTGGAGTTCATCCTGTTTCTGACGCTGCCGGCTGCAGCGGCGCTGCTCGTCATGTCCGAGCCGATCATCCGCCTCCTGCTCGAGCGCGGTGAATTCACCGCCGAATCGACGCGGCGCGTATCCAACATTCTCGCGGTCTACGGCCTTGGCCTGCCCGCCTTCGTGCTGATCAAGGCTTTCATTCCCGGCTTCTTCGCCCGCGAAGACACCAAGACACCCATGATCTTTGCAGCGGTTTCCGTTGTTATCAATGTCAGCATGGCGCTGACGCTGTTTCCGCTGATGGCCGAAACCGGCATTGCCACGGCGGAAGTGACGGCCGGGTGGGTCAATGCCATTCTCCTCTTCGCAACGCTGGTGTGGCGTGGGCATTGGGGCCGCGACATCCCGCTGCTCACCCGCATTCCACGCCTGATCTTTTCGGCGGCGGCCATGGCTGTTGCCCTGTATTACGCCATCCATTGGGCCGCGCCCTATCTTGCCTCCCACACGCCGGTGCATATCCAGGCGCCCGTGGTCTTCGGCCTGATCATGCTGTCGATGGTTGTCTATTTCGTCCTGGCATTCGCAACCGGCGGCGCCAGTTTCGGCATGATCCGCCGCAATGTGAAACGCGGTGCCAAAGCACCGGTTTTGCCGCCGGAGGGCCCTGCGGCATGAGCGTCTCCTGACGCTCAAATAGCCTTTGCCATCCCGATAGGGCTTGAATAGAGCGCCCTGCTCTGCCAAAACCTCCTCTCCATTGCCACCGGGCCGGAACGGCCCGGTCCCCGAACGATCAAGGACTGTTCATGAGCACGTTTGAGCCGCTCGTCTTTTCCGGTGTCCAGCCAACCGGTAATCTGCATCTCGGCAACTATCTGGGAGCGGTGCGGCGTTGGGTTGCCTTGCAGGAAAACAACAATTGCATCTACTGCGTGGTCGACCAGCACGCCATCACGCAGGCGGTTTCCGTCTGGGGCGGTCCGGCCGAGCTGCAGCGCAACACGCGCGAAGTAACCGCCGCGTTCCTCGCCGCCGGCATTGATGCCGAGAAGCATATTGTCTTCAACCAGAGCCGTGTGCGCCAGCATGCCGAGCTTGCCTGGGTGTTCAATTGCATCGCGCGCATGGGCTGGCTGAACCGCATGACCCAGTTCAAGGACAAGGCAGGCAAGGACCGCGAGAACGCCTCGGTCGGCCTCTTCGCCTACCCCAACCTGATGGCGGCCGATATTCTTGTCTACCGCGCCACCCATGTGCCGGTCGGCGAAGACCAGAAGCAGCATCTGGAGCTGACACGCGACATCGCCCAGAAATTCAACACGGACTTCTCCGATCGCATTGCGGAACTCGGCCTCGGCATCGAGACCCAGTCCGGCGATGAAACGATCCAGAGCTTTTTCCCGCTGACCGAACCGGTCATCGGCGGTCCGGCCGCGCGGGTGATGAGCCTGCGCGACGGCACGAAGAAGATGTCGAAATCCGATCCATCCGACCTGTCACGCATCAACCTGACCGATGACGAGGACACGATTTCGAAGAAGATCCGCAAGGCAAAGACGGATTCCGAGCCCTTGCCATCGGATATCGAGGGCCTGAACGATCGCCCGGAAGCCGACAATCTCGTCGG
The DNA here is from genome assembly GCF_902479695.1 of uncultured Phyllobacterium sp. Lineage (NCBI taxonomy): Bacteria > Pseudomonadati > Pseudomonadota > Alphaproteobacteria > Hyphomicrobiales > Phyllobacteriaceae > Phyllobacterium > uncultured Phyllobacterium sp. Next base: position 48,023 of record NZ_CABSQF010000011.1, read on the forward strand.
CATCTATGCCGCCCTGACCGATACGGACAAGGCGGGCGTCATCCGCGATTTCGGCGGCCAGCAGTTCTCGGTGTTCAAGCCGGCGCTGGCCGATCTGGCCGTGGCAAAGCTGGCGCCGATTGCCAGCGAGATGCGCCGTCTTTCCGCCGATACCGCCTATATCGATTCCGTGCTGAAAAATGGCGGCGAGCGTGCAGCTATATTGGCGGAGAAGACGATGCGCAATGTGCGTGATATTGTCGGATTCCTTCAGGATTAGGCTCAACAGTCAGGGCAGGTTGAACAGATGGTATCAAGACGTCTCAGCCGTGAAGCAGGGCACCGCCGCAAGTTCCTGGCGGTGATCGACGAAACGCCGGAATGCGAGCGGGCGGTTGCCTATGCTTCGCGCCGCGCCAAGACCACGAACGGCGTGCTGGTCCTGCTGTTTGTCATCGACTCCGCCGACTTCCAGCAGTTTCTGGGGGTCGAGCAGATCATGCGGGCGGAAGCCGAGGAACGGGCGCATTCGACGCTGAGCAAGTTTGCCGCTTCGGTGCGGGAAACCATCAACATCGAATCCGAGCTTGTGGTGCGTGAAGGCATTACCGCCGAACAGATCCAGAAGCTCATCGAGGAAGACCAGGATATCGCCATTCTGGTTCTGGCGGCCGGTTCCGGCAAGGATGGCCCCGGCCCGCTGGTTCAGACCCTGGCCGGGCGCGAATCCTTCTCGATTCCCGTCACCGTCGTGCCCTATAATCTCTCAAACGAGGATATTGACGCAATCACATGATTGCATCTTGAAACCGTGATACACTCTTGCCTTGAAGAGACTGGCCGAAAGGCCTATATGCCTTTGAACCGTTCTAAACTAGACACGCGAGATATCCGCCATGTTCATCCAGACCGAAGCAACGCCCAACCCGGCGACCTTGAAATTCCTGCCTGGCAAGGTTGTGCTTGAGGAAGGCACGGCAGATTTCCGCGATGCGGCAACCGCTTCGGAAGCCTCGCTGCTCGCCGCCAAGATTTTTGCCGTTCCCGGCGTGACGGGCGTGTTCTTCGGCTATGATTTCGTCACCGTCACCAAGGCCGAAGGCCCGGAATGGCAGCATCTGAAGCCGGCCATCCTCGGCGCGATCATGGAACACTTCATGTCCGGCGCTCCTGTCATGGCGAGCGCGACATCGGTCGCAGCCACAGCCCAGCTGGAAGGCGACGGCGAGTTTTTCGACACGGCCGACACCGAGATCGTCGACACGATCAAGGAACTGCTGGAGACCCGCGTGCGCCCTGCCGTTGCGCAGGATGGCGGCGATATCACTTTCCGCGGTTTCGAGAACGGCACGGTTTACCTGCACATGAAGGGCGCCTGCTCCGGCTGCCCGTCGTCTACAGCAACGTTGAAGCATGGCATCCAGAACCTCCTGAAGCACTTCGTGCCGGAAGTTCAGCAGGTCGAAGCGATCTAAAGCGCTTCCAGATATTGATAATGAAAAGGCCGCTTGATGCGGCCTTTTTGTTGCCAGCTCAATGGCTTTCATCGCCATGGATTGACAATATCCAGTCCGGAATCGGCAAAATCCTTTACATTTCGCGTCGCCAGCGTCGCGCCTCTGGATTGCACGATAGCCGCTATCTGCGCATCGAACTGGCTGATCGACTTACCTGCCCGGCGTCGTTCTGAAAAGATATCCGGGTAGACTGCTGCCGCTGAACCGTCGAATGGCAGAATGCGACCGGCGAAATCGTCACTGAACATGAGTCGCGCCATATCAACCAAAGCAGATTTGCGTTTTCCTTCCGAAAGCAGCGACAGGCCGTACAAAATTTCCGCCTGTGTGATTGTGGTGGTGAACAATGAAACCGCAGGCTGTTCCGCAAGCCATTGCACGACACGCGGATCCGGCTCCAGTTTCATCATTTCTGAAATGACGTTTGTATCGAGGACAATCATTCGCTGAAATCCACGGGATTGCGGGCCGCTTCCCGCGGTGCCATCGGCAGTTCAACCCCGCCCAACGCCTTGAACCGGTTGTGAATGGCATCGGCAAGATTGGCTGGCACAACCGATTCTTTCGACAATGCTGCGCGCAAAATATCGCGTGCCTCGTCCTCCATGGATTTTCCGTGCTGTGCGGCCCGAACACGCAGCCGCGTCTTCAACTGTTCATCCAGATTCCGGATCGTCATGCTGGCCATTGCCGCCTCCATCAATCAATGATGGTATATTAATCAATGACTGCAATGTATTCAATGATGATTGTTCTTGGTTGATCTCCTGAAAGCAAACAGCCCCGCAAGGCGGGGCTGCTGCGAAAACGCTTGCAAACAAACTGTCAGTTCACGGCGCCGGGTCCGGGTATGGCACCGGGCGGGCATTTGCCGAGGATGATCATGCCGAGCACCTCGTCCTCGGTGACATCCCCCACCTTGGCGGTGCCGACCACCTGGCCGTTTTTCATGACAGCCACCCGGTCCGCGAGATGAAAGACATCGTGGATGTCGTGGCTGATCAGGAATATGCCGATGCCTTCGCTCTTCAACTGCTTGATCAGTTCGCCCACCTGCGCGGTTTCCTGCGGGCCCAGCGCCGCCGTCGGCTCGTCCATGATCAGGATGCGGGCATTGAACAGGATCGCCCGGGCAATGGCGACGGACTGCCGCTGCCCGCCGGACAGGGCCTTGACCGGAGCCTTGAAGCGCTGGAAGCGCGGATTGAGCCGCCCCATCACCGCGCGCGCGCTGTGTTCCATGGCCACGTCATCGAGCGTGCCCCACGGCGTCATCAGTTCACGCCCGAGATAGAGATTGGCCGCCGTGTCGACATTGTCGGCCAGGGCCAGCGTCTGGTAGATCGTCTCGATGCCGTAGGCCTTGGCATCGCGCGGATTGCCGATCGAGGCTTCCTCGCCATTGACCTTGATCGTGCCGCTGTCGCGCTTGTAGGCACCGGACAGGATCTTGATCAGCGTCGATTTGCCGGCGCCGTTGTGGCCGAGCAGGGCCACCACTTCGCCCGGATAGAGATTGACGGACGCACCGTCGACCGCGCGGATACCGCCGAATGCGATCGAGATATTGTCCATGTCGATGAGAGGTGTCTGTGCAGTGCTCATGATCTTTCCTCCCTCACGCGGTACGGCGGCGATAGATGGTGTCGAGCCAGACGGCGATCACCAGAACGATACCGACAACAATGTTCTGCAGCGGCGTATCGAGGCCGAGAAGCACCATGCCCGAGCTCAGCGACTGCATGAGCAGCGCGCCGATCATCGCACCGGCGATGGTGCCGACGCCGCCGGCCAGCGACGTTCCGCCAATCACGGCGGCGGCAATGGTCAGAAGCTCGTCGAGCGTGCCCTGGGCATTGGTTGCCGCGTTGAGGCGCGCGGTCGAGATCGCACCGGCGATGGCGCAGAGAATGCCCATGATGATGAAGATCTTCATGGTGACCCAGCGCGTGTTGATACCGGCCAGATCGGCAGCTTCGGGATTGCCGCCCATGGCGAAGACATAGCGGCCGAAGCGCGTGCGCGTGGTCACGAATGTCATGATGATCCCGGTTGCCACGGCAATCAGCACCGGTATGGCAATACCATGCGAGATGAACAGGCCGCCGTCGGGAATGGTGATGTTGTTGGCATCGGCATATTTGCGCACGATGCCGATGGGCCAGTAATAGGCATTGGCAATCGAGACGGCCCCGAGCACCAGACCGCAACTGATGGCAGCCATGAACACTTCGGCCCAGACGGGACGGCGCGGAAAATTGAACCGCTGGCGCTGCCGGCGGCTGTTGGCCACCATGATCACGATGGCGACGCAGGCGGCGATGCCGAGAATCCAGCTCCACATGGAGCCGATGGAGCCTTCCGGACCGCCGCCCATCAGGCGGAAGGTCGAGTCCATCGGTGCGACCGTACGGCCCGATGTGACCCACCAGGCTGCACCGCGCCAGACGAGCAGGCCGCCGAGCGTCACGATGAAGGCAGGAACCCCGAGGAAGGCGATGATGAAGCCCTGAAAGCCGCCGATGACGGCACCGGCGACAATGCCAATGCCAAGCGTGATGATCCAGGTGGCGGGATGTTCGAAGCCGATGAGTTTCGGCAGCATTTCCGTCTGCATGACGCCCATGATCATGCCGATGAAACCCAGCAGCGAACCGACCGACAGGTCGATATTGCGCGTCACGATGATCAGCACCATGCCGGTCGCCATCACGGCAACGGATGACGTCTGCACGGAAAGATTCCACAGGTTGCGCGGTGTAAGGAACTGGCCGCCGGAGAGAACCTGGAAAGCAATCCAGATGACAACCAGCGCACCGATCATACCCAGAAGCCGGGTATCAAGTTCGGTGGCTTTGAAGAAGCGGGCGGTAAGGCCAAGTTCGGAGGCGCGGGCCCGGTCAATACTGACTGCCGGATCACTCATTTGTCTCTCCCCAGTTTCAGGTTCTTTTTAAAACGCCGCCGATCCAGTGGACCAGCGGCGCTCAATATTAGCAGATTATTCAGGACTTACTTGCAGGCTGCGACCGAACCGGCCTTGACGCCCTGGCAGACAACATCCTTCTTCACCCAACCCGCGTCGATAATGACGTTGAGGTTGTCCTTGGTGATCGGAACGGGCGTCAGGAACACGGCATTGACTTCAACCTTGTTCGCACCGCCGGCAAACTTCTGCACATGCGGAATGTCGCCCATCTTCTTGCCGTCGGCGAGTGCCGCGGCAATACCGGCTGCTTCCTTGCCCAGCTCACGCGAGTCTTTCCAGACCGAAACGGTCTGGGTGCCGAGCGCAATGCGGTTCAGGGCGGCGAAATCCGCATCCTGACCGGACACGGGCACCGTACCGGCAAGCCCCTGGGCCTGCAGGGCAGCGATGGCACCGCCGGCAGTGCCGTCATTGGCCGCAACGACAGCGTCGATCTTGTTGTCGTTCTTGGTCAGGAACTGTTCCATGTTCTTCTGCGCATTGGCCGGCAGCCAGCCGTCCGTATAGGCTTCGCCGACATTCTTGATCTTGCCGGACGCGATGGCGTCCTTCAAAACTTCCTGTGCGCCGGAGAAGAGGAAATCGGCGTTCGGATCGGCCGAGCTGCCCTTGATGAAGGCGTAATTGCCTTCCGGCTTCACAGCCAGGACACCGCGTGCCTGCATGCGGCCGACTTCCTTGTTGTCGAAGGTGATGTAGAACGCATCCTTGTTTTCGATCAGGCGATCATAACCGACGACCGGAATACCTTCAGCGACCGCCTTTTCAACAGCTGGTCCGATTGCGCTCGAATCCTGCGCAAGAATGATCAGGGCATTGGCGCCCTGGGCGATCAGGCTTTCAACGTCGGTGAGCTGCTTGGAAGCGGAAGACTGGGCATCGGCCGAAATATACTTGTCGCCATTGGCTTCAAGCGCTTTCTTGATGGCAGCTTCATCTGTCTTCCAGCGCTCTTCCTGAAAGTTGGACCAGGACACGCCAATGATCTTGTCTTTCGCCAGCGCAGGGCCGGCCAAAGAAACGGCAAGAGCAACACCCGCCAGAGCGGTTGCGTATTTTTTCATGATAATCCTCCCAGTGCACATGGCACGTTGATCCCGTCGGATGTCAGGCCTTTCACCTCCGGCCAGTCACCCAAACCTCTTTATTTCGAGGCTCGAAAAAAATAGTGACTTAATTTCATTTCCATGTCAACATAGAATCTGATCTGCTAAGCTATTGCGTTGCAACAATATTTTTGCATCGCATCAAAAAAAGATTTCGGGAGGAGATCGTTCGTTGGTAGATGAGATAGCCCGGCCGGACGATGTCCGGCGTCAGAATCGCAGGCTCGTCCTGGCCGCATTGCGCGGCCATGATCTCCTCTCGCGCACCGATATCGTGGCCCAGACCGGCCTCAGCGCATCGACGGTTTCAGCCATCACCACGGCCCTCATCGCCGAAGGCATTGTCAATGAAAGCCGCGACGGCGATGTCACGGCCAATCGCCGCGGCCGCCCGCAGGTGGCACTGACGCTCAACCCGGAAATCGCGACGATCGCCACGGTTGAACTGGCGCTCAACCTCGCCCACACCGTGCTGTTCGACTACAAGGGACAGGTGATCGCGCAGGAAATCCGCCGTATCCCGACGCTCGATGCGAGCGCCGGCGACCTGACCCGGGCGATCTGCGAAATGCTTGACGGCCTGCTCGCTGCCATGCCGGGCAGCGCGGGCCGGCTCATGCATATCTCCATGGGCGTGCAGGGTGTCACCGATGCCGCCAGCGCGACCATGCTCTGGTCGCCGATCACGCCCGACATCAATGTGGCTTTCGGCGAAATCCTTTCCGCGCGCTACGGCGTCAGCGTTGCGGTTGCCAATGATTGCAGCATGATTGCCGAGGCGCTGCGCTGGACCGATCCGGAACATTACGCCGAAGACTTTGCCGCCATCCTCCTGTCGCACGGCATCGGCATGGGCCTTTATCTCAAGGGCAAGCCGTTTCTCGGCGTCCAGTCTTCCGGTGCCGAATTCGGCCATATGCTGCATGTCCCCAACGGCGCGCTGTGCCGCTGCGGCCGCCACGGCTGCATCGAGGCCTATGCCAGTGATTATGCCATCCTGCGCCGGACAGCGGGCGAGGACGAACAGGCCCAGCCGGCCCAGGATGTCGATGCCGCTTCCTTCAATGCCGTGGCCGATCGTGCCCGCAGCCGCGACGGTGCGGAGCGGGCGGCATTCCGCAAGGCGGGACAGGCCATCGGCTCCGGCCTGCGCAGTCTTTTCTCGCTGATCGATCCCGTGCCCATCGCACTTGTCGGGCCCGGCGCCGGTGTCTTCGACCTCATCGAGGCGGACCTGCGGGAAATCGTATCCGGCACGACCGGCTGGGGCGGCAAGCCTGACCTGACCATCCGCTGCTATCCCGACGAGCATCCGCTCATCCTGCAGGGCTGCATGATGACGTCCCTGCTGCATCTCGATACCCAGCTTTTCGCCCCCGGCGATCTGCGTGAAGCACCGCTGCGGCGGGCGATCTAGCCTCCACATTTCAAAGGATCCTCCATGTATCTCGGTCTCGATTTAGGCACATCCGGCGTCAAGGCGCTGTTGATTGACGACAGGCAATCCGTCATTGGCTCCGGCACAGGAACACTGGATGTTTCACGGCCGCATTCCGGTTGGTCCGAGCAGGACCCCGCACACTGGATACGCGCAACGGAAGATGCCATTGCCGCGCTGAAGGCCAGCCACCCCAAAGAATTGGCTGCTGTGAAAGGCATCGGCCTGTCCGGCCAGATGCACGGCGCAACGCTGCTTGACGGCAACGACAGCGTGCTCCGGCCCTGCATGCTGTGGAACGACACGCGCAGCCATGCGGAAGCAGCCGAACTCGACGGCAACCCGATCTTTCGCGCGCTCAGCGGCAACATTGTTTTTCCCGGCTTTACCGCACCGAAAGTGATGTGGGTGAAGAACAACGAGCCGGAGATTTTCGCAAAACTGCGGCGGGTGTTGCTGCCGAAGGATTATCTGCGGCTCTGGCTGACCGGCGAACACGTCTCCGAAATGTCCGATGCGGCGGGAACCTCCTGGCTCGATGTCGGCAAACGCGCCTGGTCGGACGAGTTGCTCGGTGCATCCGGACTCGACAGGAGCCACATGCCATCCCTCGTCGAGGGAACCGAGGTTTCCGGCACGCTGAAAGCCAGTCTGGCCACGCGTTGGGGCATGGGCAACGGGGTGGTTGTTGCCGGCGGCGCCGGGGACAATGCCGCTTCCGCCTGCGGCATGGGCACCGTGGCTGAAGGCCATGCCTTCGTCTCGCTCGGTACATCCGGCGTGCTGTTTGCCGCCAACAATGCCTATCTGCCCAACCCGGCCAGTGCCGTTCACACTTTCTGCCATGCCATCCCCGACACGTGGCACCAGATGGGCGTGATCCTCTCCGCCACCGATGCGCTCAACTGGTATGCCGGCATCACCGCGCGCAAGCCGGCGGAACTGACCGACGAATTGGGTGACAATTTACGAGCCCCTTCCGGCGTGACCTTCCTGCCCTATCTCTCCGGGGAACGCACCCCGCACAACGATTCCGCCATCCGCGGCTCGTTCCAGGGGTTGGAACATGCCAGCGACCGGGCGAGCCTGACACAGGCTGTCCTCGAGGGCGTCGCCTTTGCCTTCCGCGATTGCCTGCATGCGCTTGCCAGTGCGGGCACCAGGCTTGACCGGGTGACCGCCGTCGGCGGCGGTTCGCGGTCCGCCTACTGGCTGAAAACCATTGCCACGGCGCTCGACATTCCCGTCGACGTGCCTGCCGACGGGGATTTCGGCGCAGCCTTCGGTGCCGCAAGGCTTGGCCTCATCGCAGCGGAAAAGGCCGATCCGCGTGCCATCTGCACACAGCCCGCAACGGAAAAGACCATCGAGCCCGACAAGGGGCTCACCGCCGATTTCGACATCGCCTACCGGCGCTACCACAACCTCTATCCAGCATTAAAGGGAGTTCAATCATGAGCAGCGGATTTTTTGGTGACATCAAACCAGTCAAATATGAGGGGCCGGACAGCACCAATCCGCTTGCCTATCGTTTTTATAATCCCGAAGAGCTGATCAATGGCAAGCGCATGGAAGACCATCTGCGCTTTGCGGTCGCCTACTGGCATTCCTTCACCTGGCCGGGCGGCGATCCCTTCGGCGGCCAGACCTTCGAACGTCCCTGGTTCAATGACACGATGCAGGGTGCGAAGCTGAAAGCCGACGTGGCTTTCGAGATGTTCTCGCTGCTGGGCGCACCGTATTTCTGCTTCCACGACGCCGACGTCCGTCCGGAAGGCGAGACTCTCACCGAAAGCAACAAGCGCCTCTACGAGATTGCAGATTATTTCGCAGGCAAGATGGAAAAGACCGGCACCAAGCTGCTCTGGGGCACCGCCAATCTTTTCTCCAACCGGCGCTACATGGCCGGTGCCGCCACCAACCCCGATCCCGATGTCTTCGCCTATGCGGCAGCGACGGTGAAAACCTGTATCGACGTCACGCAGAAGCTGAAGGGCGAGAACTACGTGCTCTGGGGCGGCCGCGAAGGCTACGAGACCCTGCTCAACACCGACATGAAGCGCGAACTCGACCAGATGGGCCGGTTCCTCAGCCTCGTCGTCGACTACAAGCACAAGATCGGCTTCAAGGGCGCGATCCTCATCGAGCCGAAGCCGCAGGAGCCGACCAAGCATCAGTACGACTACGATGCGGCGACAGTCTATGGCTTCCTCAAGCGCTTTGGTCTGGAGAACGAGGTCAAGGTCAATCTCGAACAGGGCCACGCCATTCTTGCCGGCCACTCCTTCGAACATGAACTGGCAACCGCTGCGGCGCTCGGGATTTTCGGTTCTATCGACATGAACCGCAATGATTACCAGTCGGGCTGGGATACGGATCAGTTCCCCAACAACGTGCCCGAGGTGGCGCTGGCCTATTATGAAATCCTCAAAGCCGGCGGCTTCACCACGGGCGGCACCAATTTCGACTCCAAACTGCGCCGCCAGTCGCTCGATCCGCAGGACCTGCTGATCGCGCATATCGGCGGCATGGATACCTGCGCCCGCGGCCTCAAGGCAGCGGCGAAGATGGTTGAGGACAAGGCCCTCACCGGGTTTGTCGAGGAGCGCTATGCGGGCTGGGCCAAGCCTGACGCGCAGGCCATGCTGTCGGGCAAGCTGTCGCTCGAGGATATCGCCAAGCATGTCGAGGACAAGAAAATCCAGCCGCAGCCGCGCTCCGGCCGCCAGGAATATCTGGAGAACGTGGTCAACCGCTACGTTTGAGGGAGTGTTTTTACTCCCCTTCAAGCATCAGACGTGCTGGCCGCCATTGATGTGGATTTCCGATCCGGTCACATAGGACGATGCCTCGGAGCACAGGAAATAGATCGTCTCGGCAACCTCAGCGGTCTTGCCGAGACGGCGCAGCGGCAGCTGTTCCACCAGCTTGTCGGTGCCCGGCGACAGGATCGCCGTATCGATCTCGCCCGGCGCGATCGCGTTGACGCGAATGCCGTGCGGGCCGAAATCCGAGGCCATTTCCCGCGTCAGGGATGCCAGCGCAGCCTTCGATGTCGCATAGGCCGTTCCGGCAAAGGGATGCACGCGGCTTCCGGCGATGGAGGTGACGTTGACAATCGAACCCTTGCCCGCTTCCAGCTCCTTGAACAGGCCGCGCGCCAGCATGATGGGTGCGAAGAAATTCACCTGAAACACGGTCGACCATGTGTGCATGGGGGTCTCGATCGAATCCAGCCGGTCACCGCCCGGATTCTTGGGCGAGATACCGGCATTGTTGATCAGGGCATGCAGCTTGCCGCCTTCGATCTCCAGCCTCTGGCGAATTTCCAGGACGGCATGATCCACATCGGCGGGATCGGCGAGATCCACCTTGATATGATCGTCGGGACCGGCAGGCCAGGGACAATCATCGGAAAAATCCTGCCGCGAGCAGGTGATGACGCGCCAGCCGGCGCGGGAAAACCGCTTGACCGTGGCGTGGCCGATGCCACGGCTTGCGCCAGTCAAGACGAGGACTTTGCGTGCTTCATCGCTGCTCATGGGAAAACTCCGTTTGCATGAGCCATAGAGCAAGCGCCGCCCAAAGGGAACTGTGCACGCCGGTATTTTGACGTGTGCCTGCGAACAAACATCGCGAAGTTCAGGAAAAACTCGACGTCTTCAAAAACTCGGCCAGGCGCTCGCTCTGCGGCTTGTGGAACATGTCGCGCGGGTTGCCTTCCTCGCCGATAAGCCCCTGGTTCATGAAGATCACCCGGTTGGAGACCTCGTAGGCAAAGCGCATCTCGTGGGTGACAAGCAGCATGCTCATGCCGTCCTGCGCCAGTGTCTTGATCACCTGCAGCACCTCGTTCACCAGTTCCGGATCGAGTGCCGAGGTGACTTCATCGAACAGCATCAACCGGGGATTCATGGCAATGGCGCGGGCGATGGCGACACGCTGCTGCTGGCCGCCGGACAATTGCCCGGGAAAATGATCAGCACGGGCGAGCAGGCCGACACGATCCAGCCATTTCAGCGCAATGGTGCGCGCCTCGTCCCTGTCCAGCTTCTTCACCTTGACCAGGCCAAGCATGACATTGTGCACGGCACTCATATGCGGGAACAGGTTGAACTGCTGGAAAGCCATGCCGGTCAGGGCGCGCTGGCGGGCGATTTCCTTCTCCTTCTTGCGCCGGCGCTGGCCGCCGACCATCTCATAGCCGATCTCCTGACCGTCTATGCTGATCGACCCGCCCTGGAATTCTTCCAGCATGTTGATGCAGCGCAGCATGGTGGTCTTGCCGGAGCCGCTCGACCCGATGATGCTGACGACATCGCCCTGCTTCATGCTGCAGTCGACGCCTTTGAGGACTTCCACCTCGCCATAGCTCTTGTGCAGGTTGCGGATTTCAAGAAGATTGTCTGGCATCCCGGAATCCCCTTAGGACGGAACCGCCATCTTGCGTTCGACGTAGCGGCCGAAACGTTCGATGGCATAGTTGATGACGAAATACAGGAAGCCGGCGAAGAAATAGAATTCGAGGCTCATGAAGGTTCTGGAAATCAGTTCCTGCGTGCGCAGCAGCAATTCGGCCACGCCGATAATCGACAAGAGGGTCGATGCCTTGACCATTTCAGCGGCGGTGTTGACCCAGGCTGGCAGCACCTGGCGCAGCGCCTGCGGACCGAGCACATAGGCGAAGGTCTGCGGAAAGGTCAGGCCGATGGCCTTGGCGGCTTCCGTCTGCCCCTTAGGTATGGATTGCAGCGCGCCCCGGACAATCTCCCCCACATGCGAACTGCAGAACACGGCGAGCGCGAGAATGCCTGCCTGGAACGGCCCGAGGTCGAGGCCGATGGTGCCGAGCACGTAATAGCTGGCGAGAACCAGCACGAGGACCGGTGTGCCGCGGATGAAATCCGTGTAGCCGCGCACGATCCAGCGCAGCGGTGCCCTGGCATAGGTCAGCGCCAGACCAACACCAACCCCGAGCACCGTGCCGCAGCAGATCGCCAGCAGCGAAATCGACAGGGTGACGCCGATACCCTTGAGGATCGGCCAGCGCGCCAGCCAGAGAACATCCGCGAAATGAACAATATCCATCACATCACCTCGGCAAGGCCAGACGGCGTTCGACGATGCGCATCAGTGCGGCCAGGATCGAACAGGTAAAGACATAGAGGCAGCTTGCCACCATCCATGTCTCGATGACGCGAAAGGTTTCGACATTGATCTTGCGCGTTTCGAACGTCAGTTCCGGCACGGCGATGGCCGCGGCCAGCGAGGTGTCCTTGAACAGCGAGATGATCGTGCTGCCGAGCGACGGCAGGATATTGCGAAACATCAGCGGCGCGATGATCGACGTGCGTATCTGCATTTCCGTCAGGCCGATGGCGAGGCCGGCCTCGCGCAGGCCGGCGGGGATCGACAGCAGTCCGGCGCGAAACACCTCCGCCAGATAGGCACCGGAATAGAGGGCGAGCGTGAAGACGAAGCTTTCGATCTTGCCCAGGCGCAAACCCCACTGGGGCAGCGCGAAATAGGTGAACAGCACGAGCACGAGGATCGGCGTGTTGCGGATGATGGAGACGTAGACCCCGGCCGGACGCTTTATCAGGCCGTTTTTGGATATCAGACCAAAAGCCGTGCACAACCCGATGACGGCGCCGATGAGGATGGAGCCGAAGGCCAGGGCAAGGCTGAGCGCCAGCCCCAACAGCAGGTCATCGAAGCTGCGCCAGACGGCAGCAAAATTCAGCGTATAGCCCATGAACAACGTCCCCGTTATCGCAAGACAAGGAGAAACGGCTCCAGACGACCCTGGAGCCGTCGGTTGACTACTTGTATTCGACGGGGAAGCCGATCTGCGGCGGCGTCAGGTCCTTGCCGAACCAGGTCTTGAACGATTTCGCATAGGTATCGAACTCGACACCGGTCATCGCCTCATGCAGCGCCGTGTTGACGAAGTTCAGCCAATCCTGATCGCCGCGCTTGACACCGCAGGCATAGGTCTGCGGATTCCAGCCGTAGCCGGCATCCTTGTAGCGATCCTTGTTCTGGGTCATGTACCAGGCAAGCGACGACTGATCCGTGGCGACCGCATCGGCACGGCCGGATTCCAGCGCCTGGTAGATCAGATCGACCGATTCATACTGGTCGACCTTGGCGCCAGGCAGGGCCGCATGCACCATCGATTCGGCATAGACATTCTGCAGCACCGAGATTGTTACCGAAGAACCCGCCGCCTTGAGCGCGGCGTAGTCGGCATACTTGCTGTCAGCCTTCAGCATCAGCCCGACACCTTCCCGGTAGTACGGTATGGTGAAGGCGATCTGCTGTGCCCTCTCCCCGGTGACCGTCATGAACTGGCAGGTGATATCCACCTTGTTCGTGGTGATATTGGGAATGCGGGCATCGGAAGACTGGTTGACGAACTCGACCTTGCTGGGATCGCTGAACAGCGCCTTGGCGATGATATGACCCATGTCGATATCGAAGCCCTGCAGCGTGTCGTCAGCACCCTTGAAGTGCCATGGCGCATTGGTGCTGCCGGTGCCGACAACCAGATGGCCGCGGGCCAGCACCTCATCGAGCCTGCTCTTGTTGTCCTGCGCGAAAGCCTGATTGAACGGCAATGCGAGCAGCGCGGCCACAGCGACCGTCGCGTAAAATACTTTAGACATTTTTCGTTCCCCTATCCGTCAAGCGAATATTATGTTTTAATCCATTACTATGGAATAGAATATCTAATAATGGATTTTTATAATACGAGGACAAGAGTCGCGACTTGTCAAGCGACATTTGGAATCGCCGCGTCAGGGGGGGTTCAGAAGCTGTATGGGAGCGTAGGGAAGCACGGACCGGACGGCTTGCCGGTCAGTTGCCCATGATCAGGTCGAAGAGCGTGGTCTTGCGCGGCTTCTGGCCATTGCCGCCCACGCCGACCGGCGGCGTTGGATGGGTCGATCCGGTTTGATCGTCCAGCCCCACCGGCGGAACCGGCCCGCCCGGATTGAGCTGGGCCGATGGCACACCTTCGGCAGCCGGAACATCCGCGCCGGGCAAGGCATCGTTGCCGTCGATGACGGTTTCATTGACGCGGTAATTGCCGGGAAGCTCAGCCACGGGCACGCCCTTGTGCGCGGCAACCATGAATTCCTTCCAGGCCAGCGCGGGCAGTGCGCCGCCGGTGACCTTCTTGGTCGGCTTGCCGTCATCATTGCCGAACCACACGCCCGTGGTCAGGTTCGAGGTGTAGCCGATGAACCAGGCATCGCGGAAATTCTGGCTGGTGCCGGTCTTGCCCGCAGCGGGCCAGCCGAATTTGGCTTTGGTCGCCGTGCCGCTTTCGACGGTCTGGCGCAGCATGGCATTCATCATGCCGACATTGCGCTCGCTGATCACCCGCTCCTGCTTGGGATTCTTGAATTCATACAGCACCTTGCCCTCATGCGTGGTGACGCGGCGGACCAGATGGACGGGCGCCTTGTAGCCGTCATTGGCAAAGGGCACGAAGGAATCGGTGAGTTCGAGCAGCGTGACTTCCGAGGTCCCAAGCGCCAGTGAGGCATTGGCGTTGAGGGTCGAAACGATGCCCAGGCGATGCGCCGTATCGACAACGGTGCTGGGGCCGACTTCCATGACCAATTGGGCGGATACCGAATTGAGCGACCGGGCCAGCGCCTCCGCCAGCGTCACCTTGCCGAAATATTTGCCGTTGTAGTTGCCGGGCGTCCAGTTGCCGATCCGGATGGGCGCATCGTTGCGCACCGATTCCGGCGTGCGCCCCTGCTCCAATGCGGAGAGATACACGAAAGGCTTGAAGGTCGAGCCGGGCTGGCGCTTGGCTTCGCTGGCGCGGTCGAACTGGCTGTTGGCATAGTCATAGCCGCCCACCAGCGCCCGCACCGCACCGGTGCCATCGATGGAGACCAGCGCGCCCTGCGAAACATTGAGCCGGTCGCCGTTCTTCTGGATCAGATCGCGGATCGAGGCTTCTCCCAGCTTCTGCAGGCCGAGATCGACGGTGGTGTCGACAACCACATCCGCACGGACATCGCCGATAAGCTCGGGCAATTCCTCCATCACCCGGTCGGCGACATAATGCTCGGAGCCGCTCCAATAGGCCGCCGCGCGGGTCGCCGGCTGCTTCATGGCAACGGTCAGTTCCTTGTCACCGATCATGCCCTGGTCGCGCATGGCCGCCAGCACCAGCTGGGAACGCTCGACGGCGGCTTTCGGATCGCGCGCCGGCGACAGGCGCGAAGGCGCCTTGAGCAGGCCGGCAATGACAGCCGCTTCCGACAGGTTGACGTCGTGCGCCGATTTGTTGAAGTAGCGCCGCGAGGCCGCGGCCACGCCATAGGAACCCGAACCGAGATAAACCCGGTTCAGATACATCTCCAGAATCTGGTCCTTGGAGTATTTGTGCTCCAGCCAGAGGGCGAGCAGGACTTCCTGAACCTTGCGCTCCAGCGTGCGGTCGGGCGTCAGGAACAGGTTCTTCGCCAGCTGCTGCGTGATGGTCGAACCGCCCTGCACCAGGCGCCCCGAGATCACATTGGTCGCCATGGCGCGGACGAAGCCGACGGGATCGACACCAAAATGCGAATAGAAGCGGCGGTCTTCGATCGCCACCACCGCCTGCGGCAGGTAGGGCGACATCTGGTGCAGGCCAATCGCCTCGCCGCCGGTGGCGCCGCGATTGGCTATAAGGTCGCCTTCGACCGAAACAATCTTCACGTTGGGCGGGCGGTCGGGGATCGTCCAGGTGGTGGTCTGCGGCATCTTGGCGGCGAAATAGATCACCGTGCCCGCGACGGCGATACCGCCCCAGATGCACAGGACAAACGACCAGTAGATGGTGCGGCGGATGAGCCCCAGGAAACCGCCACCCTGCCGGCGGCTGGAGCGGCCGCGCCCTGACTTGGCGGGTTTGCGCGATGAGGTCCGGCGCTTCTGGCTTCGCACGGGTCTGTCCTCCGGGTCGGCGCGCATGTCATCGTCATCGGAACGGCGGTCCGAACTGAACCCCGGCTCGATGCGCTGCCTGCCCTTGTCACGTGGTGCCATTGACTGAAATACCCGCCCCAATCGGTGCCGCAAAATCCTTCGCGACGCGTTGCAGGGTAAATGCGGCGATTTAAGGTGCGGTTAAATTCGGCCGATGGCATCAAACTGAGCATGCGTGAAGGCGAACAGTTCGGTTCGCGCTTGAGAAATCCGCGCCGGACCGTTAGCTTCCCGCTCATTAGGAATGGAGTGGAAAATGCGATTTGTGGTCCTTGCCTGCGCTGCGATCATCCTCGGCGGTTGCGGTGGCGGTGCCATTGCCAGACTGAATCCCTCGCCCGAATCCGAAGCACAGTATCGCCTCGGCGGCTGCCAGCTGCGCGGTCACGGGACGTGCAAGGAGCCGCTCGACGCGACCGGCGCGCCCACCCCGGCGGGTGCCGCCGTCAACTGAAACCGCGTTCAGGCCGCCGCAGCGCCGCTGTCGTTTTCTGTCAAATCTTGGCGCGCGAAAAGATTATTATTCTTGCGCCCTTGAAAATTAAACGCGGCAGGCATATTTTGGTGGTGCGTAACGAGCGGTTCTCCTCCCATTTTTCGCTCGTTGCGTGTTCCCCTCTGGACGCATTTGCGTTCACAATTCGCCGGGCTTCTGCCCGGCATTTTTGTATCCGGATGCAGCAACCGGGTCATTCCGGGACAATCGGCCCTTCGAACACGTAATCCGACCGTCATTTCTGCGCGCATCACCTGAATTTTACTTCCCGTTTTGAAATATCGCGTATCAAAGAGAGTAAAACGCGGGGGAACAAAGCAACGATGAGCACGGGCGAAAAAACACGCGTCGATTGGGTCGACATCGCCAAGGGTATCTGCATCATCTTCGTCGTCATGATGCACTCGGTGCTTGGCGTCGAGGACGATGCCGGCGCCCGCGGCTGGATGCATCCGGTCGTGTCCTTTGCCCAGCCATTCCGCATGCCGGACTTCTTCCTGATCTCGGGCCTGTTCCTCGGACTGGTGATCGACCGGCCATGGCTGCGCTATGCCGACCGCAAGATCATCCATTTCGCCTATTTCTACCTGCTGTGGTTGACGATCCAGTTCCTGTTCAAAGCGCCGGGCATTATCGCCGACAGCGGCCTCGGCGGCGCTGTCGGCGCCTATCTCCTTGCCCTCGTCCAGCCCTTCGGTACCCTGTGGTTCATCTATCTGCTGCCGGTGTTCTTTGTCGTCACGCGCCTCGTCAGATCCGTCAATGTCTGGATCATCCTCGCCATTGCCGCCGCGCTTGAAACCGTCCCCATCCATACGGGATGGCTGGTCCTCGACGAATTCTGCAGCCGCTATGTCTTCTTCTTTGCCGGCTACGCCTTTGCACCCGTCATTTTCGATCTGGCGCAATGGCTGCGGCGGCGGCCGCTCACCGCCCTTGCCATCCTCGGCGTATGGGCGCTCGCCAATGGCTGGCTGGTGTTTCACCCGGCATCGCAACCCTTTGCCGCCTGGATACCGCTGGAGGCCTATACATCCGGCGGGCTCGGCGGCTGGAGCAATGTGCCCATCATTTCACTGCTTGCCGGTTTTGCCGGGGCATTGGCCATTGTTTCGGTCTCGGCGCTGCTGGCGCGACTGGGCTCGATACCCGTTGCACAATGGCTTGTGCGTGCTTTGCGCTGGCTCGGCGCCCATTCCATTGTTGTCTACCTGGCCTTCTTCCTGCCCATGGCGGTGGCGCGAACCATCCTGCTCAAGTCCGGCGTCATCACCGATATCGGCACGATTTCGCTCCTGACCGTCGTCTGCGGCGTCCTGGGGCCGGTGATCCTTTATGGGCTGGTGCAATGGACCGGCTATGGCCGGTTCCTGTTCAAACGGCCGCAATGGGCGCATATCGACCGCGCGCCCACGCCGCAAGGCAGGGGCGCGCTGGCTTCTGCAGAATAGCAGGAGCCGTTTTCCGTTTAACTGTGGGCGAAAATATCCTGTTCGTCCCAGCCCATCAGATCGAGCTTGGACCGCGTCGGCAGGAACTGGAAGCAGGCGGCAGCCTCTTCCGCCCGTCCGTCACGCTTCAGGCGCTCGATCAGGATGGCGCTCAGCCGGTGCAGGTAGAGAACGTCGGATGCCGCATATTCCAGCTGAGCCTGCGACAGTTCCGGCGCCGCCCAATCCGACGACTGCTGCTGCTTGGACAGGTTGATATCCAGCAATTCGCTGCAAATCTCCTTCAGGCCATGCCGGTCCGTGTAGGTGCGGGTCAGGCGCGAGGCGATCTTGGTGCAGAAGACCGGCTGCGGCATCACACCGAAGGCGTGATAGAGCACGGCAAGATCAAACCGGCCGAAATGGAAAATCTTGGTGATGGCGGCATCACCAAGAAGTTTCACCAGATTGGGGGCAGATGTCTGCCCCTTGTCGATCTGGATGACATCAGCCGAGCCGTCACCGGGTGAAATCTGCACAACACACAGCCGGTCGCGATGGGGGTTCAGCCCCAGCGTCTCCGTATCAATGGCAACGGCATTGACCTGATAGTTTGCAAGGTCGGGCAGATCATTGCGGTGAAAGCGGATGGTCATCAAATCTCTCCGGTTTATTTCGTCAGCACGTCAAGAATGCGTGCCCAGGAACGCTGGCCCTTGTGGAAGGAATTCAGCTCGTATTTTTCGTTGGGGGAATGGATGCGGTCGTCCTCAAGCCCGAAGCCGACGAGCAGCGATTCCATGCCCAGCATGTTCTGGAAATCGCCGACAATCGGGATCGAACCGCCCATGGCGATCAGCACGGCCGGCTTCGGCCATTCGTCGCTCAAGGCAGTCTTGGCCTTGGCCAGCAGCGGCGAGTCATAGGACAGCTGGATGGCGGGCGAGCCGCCATGCTCATGGAACTCCACCGAGCAGTCGGCAGGGACGCGCTCGCGCACAAAGGCGCGGAAGGCTTCGCGGATCTTGGCGGGGTTCTGCTTGTGCACGAGGCGGAACGACACTTTGGCCGATGCCTGCGCGGCAATGACAGTCTTGAAGCCCTGCCCGGTATAACCGCCGATCACGCCGTTGATCTCGGCGGTCGGGCGCGCCCAGACCAGTTCGAGGATGGAACGGCCTTTTTCACCCGAGGGAATGGAAAGGCCGATGGGGCCGAGGAAGTTTTCCGGCGTGCAGCCGAGTCCGTTCCAGGTCTGCAGGATCTGCGTCGGGGTTTCCTCGACACCGTCATAGAAGCCGGGAATGGTCACGGCACCGGTTTCGTCGTGCAGGTCGGCGAGAATCTTCGTGAGAATGTGGATCGGGTTTGCCGCCGCACCGCCGAAGGAACCGGAGTGCAGGTCGCGATCGGCGGCCTTGACGACGATTTCCTCGCCGACCAGCCCGCGCAGGCCGACGGAAATCGCCGGGGTCTGCCTGTCCCACATTCCGGTATCGCACACGAGGGCGAAGTCGGCCTTGAGCTCGTCCTTGCAGGCATTGAGGAAAGGCTTCAGCGACGGCGATCCCGACTCTTCTTCTCCTTCAAACAGGATGGAAATCTTGACCGGCAGCTGGCCATGCACGTCCTTGTAGGCGCGGCAGGCTTCGACGAAGGTCATCAGCTGGCCCTTGTCATCGGCCGTGCCGCGGCCGGTCAGAATCTTGCGGCCATCGCCCATATCCTTGATGGCAGGGGCAAAGGGATCGTTTTCCCACAGTTCGAGCGGATCAACCGGCTGCACGTCATAGTGACCGTAGAAAAGGACATGGGGTGCATCGGCGCTTGGCCCTTCATGATGCGCGACAACCATTGGATGCCCCGGCGTGTCGCGCACGCTGGCGTCGAAACCGATGGTCTTCAGATCGGCGACCAGCCACTCGGCAGCCTTGCGGCATTCGGCCTTGAATGCCGGATCGGTCGAGATGGACTTGATCTTCAACAGTTCGAACAGCCGCTCCAGACTTTTATCCAGATTGGCATCAAGGGCGTTCAAGACAGGTTCAAGCGCTGACATGGTAATTCCTGAATTTGTTGGACCGGGATTCGTGAAGGGAGTTCTTCTTAGCCCATTTTCGGGGAAGCGGCAGAAAAAAGTGGAGCCGGAAAAGAAATGGCCGCCGTGGCGGGGGGACCACAGGCGACCAGATCACTACACTCAGATGCGGCGACCCGGAGAGGGGGGATGAGGTCACCGCAAGTCCGGGGCAGGCGGGGGACGAGCCTTAAATCCCGGACATCGATCTATCGTCGACAGCTAGGATTTGGGCCTCAAACCATGGCAATTCAAGGGCACGGAACATTACATCTTTGTAACAAACGCGTGATGCATAAGTGATATGTTCAAGACCCGTCTGATCCGGCATAAAGCTGTCGTGAGCGGAGGCGAATTCCATGGCGAAAGCAACGACAGAATTGCCGGTTCTGTTCTTTCCGGCAGGCGCGGACTGGGAGGCGTGGCTGGCCGCCAACCATGCGGCATCGCCGGGCGCATGGCTCAAATTTTCCAAGAAGACCGCGCGGATCAAAAGCCTGTCCAAACAGGATGCGATCGATGGCGCACTCTGCCACGGCTGGATCGACGGCCAGATCGATGCATTCGATGAAGACCACTGGCTCATCCGCTTCACGCCGCGCAAGGCCGCAAGCCGCTGGTCCGACATCAATCGCAAGCGCGCCCTCGAGCTGATCGAACAGGATCGCATCACACCCGCCGGTCTTGCGGAAATCGAACGCGCCAAGGCCGATGGACGCTGGGACAAGGCGTATCTTTCGCAAGGCAAGGCCACGATACCCGACGATCTGCAGGCAGCCCTCGACGCGAATGCCGAGGCAAAGCAGATGTTCGGGACATTGAGCAGCGCGAACCGCTACGCCATCATCTACCGTGTCAACGATGCCAAGAAACCCGAGACACGCCTGCAGCGCATCGAAAAATTCGTTGCCATGCTGGAGCGCGGCGAAACCATCCATCCGCAGAAGGCCAAACCCTCCCGATGAGCTGCGGCAGCCCGGCGGATTTTGTCAGGAGGAGTCGGCTATCCCGCGATCTTTCGGTGCATGGGAAAGACAGATCATTTCCTTTTGCGGGATGATCATTTAATCGTAGGCACCATGAAAAAAGGTGATCATCTCTTTCTCGTCGACGGCTCCGGCTATATCTTCCGGGCCTATCATGCGCTGCCGCCCCTCACCCGCAAATCGGATGGCCTGCCGGTGGGCGCCGTGTCGGGTTTCTGCAACATGCTGTGGAAGCTGCTGCGGGAAGCCAGGGACACCTCGGTCCGGGTGACGCCGACGCATTTCGCTGTCATTTTCGACTATTCGTCGAACACCTTCCGCAAGGAAATCTACCCGGAATACAAGGCAAACCGTTCGGCCCCGCCGGAAGACCTCATTCCGCAGTTCGGCCTGATCCGCCAGGCCACCAAGGCCTTCAACCTTCCCTGCATCGAAAAGGAAGGCTACGAGGCGGACGATCTGATCGCAACCTATGCGCGGATGGCGGAAGCTGTCGGCGCGGAAGTCACCATCATCTCCTCCGACAAGGACCTGATGCAGCTCGTCACCCCGCTGGTGTCGATGTATGACAGCATGAAGGACAAGCAGATCGGCATTCCCGACGTCGTCGAGAAATGGGGCGTGCCGCCGGAAAAGATGATCGACCTGCAGGCATTGACCGGCGATTCCACCGACAATGTTCCCGGCATTCCCGGCATCGGGCCGAAGACCGCTGCCCAGCTTCTGGAAGAGTTCGGCGATCTCGATACGCTGCTTGCCCGCGCTGGCGAAATCAAGCAGCAGAAACGCCGCGAGAACATCATCGCATTCAGCGAACAGGCGCTTATCTCACGCCAGCTGGTCACCCTGAAGACCGACACCCCCATCGATGTCGGGCTTGATGAATTCGGGCTTGAGCCGCAGGATGGACCGAAGCTGGTCGCCTTCCTCAAGGCCATGGAGTTTACCTCCCTCACCCGGCGCGCCGCCGAGGCGACGGGCATCGATGCCGCCGCCGTCGAACCATCTGAGGTCGCGGTGGACACCGTCGCCGAGGCGCACGGACCCGACGTTGAAATCCCTGGCGAAACCGCCGGCGCGTCTGCGCCGGCCGCGGCCCGTCCGGACCAAGCGGAGAACGGCGCAATGCTGCCCGCCGACCTGATCAAGGCGCGCGGTGACGAAGCGCTGGCTTCGAAGATCGACACAACAGCCTATACCTGCATCCGCGATCTTGCCACGCTGCAACTCTGGATAGACGAGGCGACCGAAGCCGGACTGGTGGCGTTCGACACGGAAACCACCTCGCTCGATCCGATGCAGACCGAGCTGGTCGGCTTTTCCCTGGCCATCCGGCCGGGGCACGCCGCCTATGTCCCGCTCAACCACAAGTCCGGCAATGGCGATCTCCTCGGCGGTGGCACCGTCGAAGGACAGATTCCGCTCGACGATGCCTTGCGGGTTTTGAAGCCGCTGCTCGAGGACCGTTCGGTGCTCAAGATCGCGCACAACATGAAGTATGACTGGCTGGTCATGCACCGCTACGGCATCGATCCGCACCCCTTCGACGATACGATGCTGATCTCCTACGTGCTCGATGCGGGTGAAGGCACCCATGGCATGGATGCCCTGTCCGAGCGCTGGCTGGGCCACACGCCCATCGCCTACAAGGATGTGGCCGGAAGCGGTAAGTCATCGGTTACATTCGACATGGTCGATATCGACCGCGCCACCGCCTATGCCGCCGAAGATGCGGATGTCACCCTGCGCCTGTGGCGCCTGCTCAAGCCGCGTCTGGTCGAGGATGGGCTTG
Source organism: uncultured Phyllobacterium sp. (assembly GCF_902479695.1). Lineage (NCBI taxonomy): Bacteria > Pseudomonadati > Pseudomonadota > Alphaproteobacteria > Hyphomicrobiales > Phyllobacteriaceae > Phyllobacterium > uncultured Phyllobacterium sp. The sequence continues at coordinate 70,830 of NZ_CABSQF010000011.1, forward strand.
TCTCGGTCTATGAACGGCTGGAGCGCCCGCTCGTTGCCGTGCTGGCGCGGATGGAAGAGCGCGGCATTTCCGTCGACCGGCAAATCCTGTCGCGGCTTTCCGGCGATCTGGCGCAGGCGGCAGCCGCCATCGAGCACGAGATTTACCAGCTTGCCGGGGAAAAGCTCAACATCGGCTCGCCCAAACAGCTGGGCGACATCCTTTTCGGCAAGATGAGCCTTCCCGGCGGTTCGAAGACCAAGACCGGGCAGTGGTCGACATCGGCACAGGTGCTGGAAGACCTTGCGGCGGAAGGGCATGAACTGCCGCGCAAGATCGTCGACTGGCGCCAGCTGACCAAGCTCAAATCCACCTATACGGACGCCCTGCCCGGCTATATCCATCCCGATACCAAACGGGTGCATACGTCCTATGCCATGGCCGCGACCTCGACAGGGCGGCTGTCCTCGTCGGAGCCGAACCTGCAGAACATTCCCGTGCGCACCAGCGAGGGCCGCAAGATCCGCACAGCCTTCATCGCCGCGCCGGGCAACAAGCTGATTTCCGCCGACTACAGCCAGATCGAGCTGCGGGTCCTGGCGCATGTCGCCGAGATTCCCCAGCTCACCCAGGCCTTCGCCGATGGCATCGACATTCATGCGATGACCGCATCGGAAATGTTCGGCGTTCCGGTCAAGGACATGCCCTCGGAAGTGCGCCGCCGCGCCAAGGCGATCAACTTCGGCATCATCTACGGCATTTCCGCGTTTGGCCTTGCCAACCAGCTGTCGATTCCGCGCGAAGAAGCCGGGCAATATATCCGCACCTATTTCGAGCGCTTTCCCGGCATCAAGGACTATATGGAGGCGACCAAGGCCTTTGCCCGGCAGAACGGTTATGTCGAAACCATCTTCGGGCGCCGGGCGCATTATCCGGAAATCCGCTCCTCCAATCCGCAGGTTCGCGCCTTCAACGAGCGTGCCTCGATCAACGCGCCGATCCAGGGTTCGGCCGCCGACATCATCCGCCGCGCCATGGTGCGCATGGAACCGGCGCTCAACGAGGCAAAGCTTTCGGCCCGCATGCTGCTGCAGGTGCACGACGAACTGATCTTTGAAACCGCGGAAGGCGAAGTCGACGCGACCATTCCGATCATTCGCGACATCATGGTCAATGCTGCGATGCCGGCGATTTCCCTGTCCGTACCGCTGCAGGTGGATGCGCGCGCCGCACACAATTGGGACGAAGCACACTAGAACCGGCAGCTGGGGCCTACTGCATGGAATCCAGCACTTTGCGCTGGGCATGCATTTCGAGGAAAATGCGGTAATCCCGGTCAAAGCGCTGGCGCGCCTTCGGTTCGGGCTGGCGCGGGCGCCCGCCCTGTTTCATCGCCATGCAGGCGGCGGGCAGATCCGGGTAAAGCCCGGCCGCCGTTGCCGCGACCATCGCCGTGCCGAGAAGCACGGCATCTTCGGCAGCCGACGTGATGACGGTACAGCCCGTCGCATCGGCATAGAGTTCCATCAGCAGCGGGTTTTTGGTGTGCCCGCCCGTCACATGCATCGTGTCGATGGCGTAGCCGCGCTCGTTCAGCGCATCGAGGACATGCCGAACGCCAAGGGCAATACCGACGGAGGTGCGCCAGTAGAGGCGGCACAGGCTGTCAAAGGAGGCGTCCAGCGTCAGGCCGCTGATGACGCCCACCGCATGCGGGTCAGCCAGCGGCGAGCGGTTGCCATGAAAGTCCGGCAGGACATGCAGGCGGCCGGCCAGATCGAGCCCCTCCTTTTCCCGCAGTTCCATGACGCGGTCGGTGATCTTCTTGTGCAGGGCGGCGTTGGGTTCGCCCGCAGCCCCGTGCCAGCGGATGACGTGATCGAGAAGCGCGCCGGAAACCGACTGCCCACCCTCGCTCAGCCAGCAATCCGGCAAAGCCGCGCCGTAATAGGGTCCCCAGACGCCGTTGAACGAAATCGGCTCCTGCGACAGCGCCATCAGGCAGCTGGAGGTCCCGGCAATCAAAGCCAGATGCCGGTCGATCTGCGAGAGATCGCCGGCGAAGCCGCCAAGGACGCCGAGCGCCCCGGCATAGGCATCGATCAGCCCCGCGCCCACATGGCAGCGCGTGGTAAGGCCCAGCGCCTTGGCAGCCTCCGGCGTCAATGGCCCGACATCGGTCCCCACCGGGCTTGCCCGCTCCGGCAGGCTGCCGCGCTCGACCATATCGCCGATGCCGACCTCTTGGAGATAATCGCTCTGCCAGCCCGGTTCGTTGTGGGCCAGATAGGTCCATTTGCAGGTGATCGTGCATTGCGACCGCGCGAGCGATCCCGACGCCTTCCAGCTGAGGAAATCGGCAAGGTCGAAAAAATATCCGGCTTTGTCCCAGGAGTTGGGCAGATGCCGCTTGAGCCACATCAGCTTTGGCGTCTGCATTTCCGGCGACATGACCCCGCCGAGATATTTGAGGACGTCGTGGCCCGTTGCCGTGCATTCATCCGATTCGTCGAGCGCCCGGTGATCCAGCCAGACGATCGTGTCCCAGCGGTTGTCACCGCCTGTCGAGACAGTCAGCGGCTTGCCATCCCTGTCGCGCACAACCAGCGAACAGGTGGCGTCGAAACTGATGCCGGTGATATCGGACGGATCGACCTTGGATGCCGCGACCGCGCCCTGCACCGCGATGCAGACCGACTTCCAGATGTCTTCCGAATCATGTTCGGCATGGTCAGGCAGCGGGCGGTTCATCAGGATCGGGTGTTCCCCCCGCCCCAACAGATTCCCCTTGATATCAAGAATGCCCGCCCGGGCGCTTCCCGTTCCCACATCCACAGCACATACAAAATCTGGCATTCGAACCTTCCGGCTTGTCGTGAACCGGAACGCTCTAGTGGTCCGATTCTGATATTTGCACCCCATTGATACAAGCCATTCAGGCAAATGTCAGAATCAAAGGACCACTAGCAAGTACACGATTCTAGTGGAACTTTGAATTTGACATTCGCCTATCTCGCGTGATGTCAAACGGGATGCGAATGTCAAATTCGTTCCACTAGTGAACGTTTGTTCGGGCCTGTAGTGATGACAACAGGCCGGGCAATTCCAGCATGTCGCCGAATATAAGGTCTGGCTCGAGAGACGCAAGCGCTGCTTCCAGCCGGCCGCCGCGCGCGTGGGTGCCACCGGTGAAGGCGAAGACGCGCATGCCTGCCCGTTTGGCGGCTTCAATGCCTGCAGGACTGTCTTCGATGACCACGCAGTCTTCCGGCGGCGTGTTCATGACCTGCGCCGCATGCAGGAACAGGTCCGGCGCCGGCTTGCCGTGCTTGACCATGGTGGCGCTGAAAATATTCGGCTCCAGCAGATCGAGCAAGCCTGTCAGCTTGAGCGACAGGCGAATCCGGTCGGGCTGGCTCGACGAGGCAACGCAACGCGGCAGATCGAGCGTATTGAGCGTCTCGGCTATGCCGGGGATCGGTTTCAGATCGGCACGGAACCGTGCGTAGAGATTGGCGCGCATATCCTCCAGGTCGGCCGCGCTGGCGGCAAAACCATAATCCTCATGCAGGATTTTGCTGATCGTCGCCATGCTGCGCCCGAGAAACATCTCGTAGGCCTCTTCCTCGGACAGCGTCGTGCCGCTTCGGGAAATCATCTCGAGCAGGACAGCAATGGAGATCGGCTCGCTGTCGACGAGGACACCATCGCAATCGAAAATGACAAGAGCGGGCTTGGTCATGGCGTCAGAGCTTGTCTGCGAGGTAAAGCGTCAGGGTCTCGCGCGTACCCTTGTCCCAAAGGGTTTTCAAGATTCGGGAGAAGGATTGGGCGAAGATGGGCGACGTACCGACATCGCCGAAAATATCGCTCATCGCCAGAAATGCCCTGGGATCGCTCCTGGCCTTCATCGCTTCCACCTTCAATCGCTCGGCGTTGGCGTCAAGATAATTCGTCGGCTTACCGCTATCGGTTGTTCCCTCGCAGAACCGGCACCAGAGCGCGGAAACCAGCGACAAACCGGTGATGCTCTTGCCCGCCTTCAAGCGGTCCGCCGTGGTCGGCAGGATGAATTTGGGCTGGCGGTTGGACCCGTCCTGGCACAGGCGCTGGATCGTATCGCCGATCTTCGGGTTGGAGAAACGCCGGTCGATCAGGTCGTAATATTCCTCGAAAGTGATGCCGGGCACCGGCGGGAGAACGGGAATGATCTCTTCCCGTTCGAGCTTGCCGAGGAAGCCGCGGATCAGCGGTTCCTCCATGGCTTCATGCACGAAGTGAATGTCCATCAGCGCTGCGGGATAGGCAATGGTCGCGTGGCCGCCATTGAGGATGCGGATTTTCATCAGCTCGTACGGCGCAACATCCCTCACGAAGGTGACGCCGACCTTTTCCAGTGCCGGGCGGCCGGTCGGGAAATGATCCTCGAGCACCCACTGCTTGAACGGTTCGCAGAACACCGGCCAATTGTCCTCGACGCCGAAATCGCTGGCAAGCATGCCGCGCTCGCGGTCGGAGGTTGCCGGGGTGATGCGGTCGACCATGCTGTTGGGGAAGGCGACATTATCCTTCACCCATTTTGCCAGATTCGCATCGACAAGCGCCGCAAGACCGCTGACGGCATCGCTGGTGACATGCCCGTTGCCGGGAATGTTGTCACAGGACATCACCGTGAAAGGCGCCGTGCCCTCGGCGCGGCGGCGCATCAGCCCGGCGAGGATGAGACCGAACACCGTCCTGGGATCGCCGATATTGGCGGCGTCGGCCACGATCGCCGGATGCTGCGGGTTGAATACGCCGGAGGCCGGATCGATGAAATAACCGCCTTCGGTGATGGTCAGCGACACGATGCGGATTTTCGGATCGGCAAGCCGCGCAATGGTGTTTTCCGTCTCACCCGGTTTCAGGTAGTCGATCATCGATGCGGTCACGCGCGCCGTGCGATGACCGCTGTCCTGTTCGACCACCGTGGTCAGCCAGTCCTGTTCCCGCAGTTTCTGCCGCATGGTTTCGTCCGACGCCAGGACCCCGGCGCCGACAATCGCCCAGTCATGATCGCTGCCGGCGTTGAAAAGATCGTCGAGATAGACGGCCTGATGGGCGCGATGGAAATTGCCGATACCGAAATGGACGATGCCGGCCGTCAGATCGGCCTGCCTGTAGCCGGGTACAGCGACGTTGGCTGGAAGCTGCGACAGCGCGCTTTTGGAAAGTTTAACAGTCATCGGGCCTAACCCCTTTTTTCAAATGAAGCTGCGTCTGCGCCCGTTTTCAGGGCGCAGCAGGAGCCGGGCTTTCGCTCAGCTCATCCAGTTGCCGCCATCGACATTGTATGTCTGCGCCACCACGTAATCGCTGTCGCTGCTGGCGAGGAAAACCGCCATGCCGGTCAGGTCTTCCGCTGTGCCCATGCGGCCATAGGGAACCGCCTCGCCGACCAGACGCTTCTTCTCGCCGAGCGGCCGGTTTTCATACTTGGCAAAAAGCGCGTCGACCCCGGCCCAGTGCTCGCCATCGACAACACCGGGGGCAATCGCATTGACATTGATCCTGTGCTTGATCAGGTCCTGTCCGGTGGACTGGGTCAGGCTGATGACGGCGGCCTTGGTGGCGCAGTAGATGGCGACCAGCGCTTCACCCCGGCGGCCGGCCTGGCTCGCCATGTTGATGATCTTGCCGCCCTTGCCGCGTGCGATCATGGTTTTGGCCACGGCCTGCAACGTGAACAGCGTGCCGGAAAAATTCACGGCGAACAGTTTTTCATAGCTGGCGCGGGTGATCTCGACAGTCGGCGACATATCGAACAGCGCCGCATTGTTGACGAGGATGTCGATGCCGCCGAACAGGTCGACGGTTTCCTTGACGGCGGCATCGATGGAAGCCTGGTCCGTCACATCCAGCTTGACCGCATGCGCGCCCTTGCCGAGTTCCGTCGCGGTCTGCTGCGCGCGCGCCAGATCGATATCGGCAATCACCACATGGGCGGCGCCTTCCTTGAGATAGGCCTCCGCAAAGGCCCGGCCGATGCCGCGTGCCGATCCCGTAATGAATGCCGTCTTGCCTGCCAGTCTGCTCATGTCAAATCACCTGTCCGTCCGCGCCAAATCGATGCAGCCGCGCCGGATCCGGCGTGAGGAAAATCGGCTGGCCGTGTTTCGTGTCAAAGTCACCGTCGGTGCGCACGGTCACCTGACCGATGCCATCGATCTGGGTATGGATGAAGGTGTCGGAACCGAGATGTTCGGTGACGCCAACCTTGCCCGTCCAGGCACCTTCCGTTGCGGAAATGCGGATATGTTCCGGGCGCACGCCCAGGGTCGTCGCATTGTGCTTGGCGGCTTCCGCGCCTTCAATGAGGTTCATGCGCGGCGAGCCGATGAACCCGGCGACAAACACGTTCTTCGGGCTGCGGTAGAGTTCCATGGGCGACCCCACCTGCTCGATGCGCCCGGCATTCAGCACGACGATCTTGTCGGCCATGGTCATGGCCTCCACCTGATCGTGGGTGACGTAGATCATCGTCGTCTTCAGCTGGTGGTGCAGGTCGCTGATCTCCAGCCGCATATTGCCGCGCAGCGCCGCATCCAGGTTGGACAGCGGTTCGTCGAAGAGGAACGCCTTCGGCTGGCGCACGATCGCCCGGCCGATGGCAACACGCTGGCGCTGGCCGCCGGAAAGCTGGCCCGGACGGCGTTCGAGATAATTGGTAAGGTTGAGGATATGCGCGGCATCCTTGACCTTCTTGTCGATCACGGATTTTTCCTGTCCGTCCATTTTCAGGGGAAAGGCGATGTTGCCGTAGACGGTCATATGCGGGTAGAGCGCATAGGACTGGAAGACCATGGACAGGCCGCGCTTGGCCGGCGCCTCGCTCGACATGTCCTTGCCGTCGATGATGATGCGCCCGCCGCTCAGGTCCTCGAGACCGGCGATCATGCGCAACAGCGTGGACTTGCCGCAGCCGGACGGGCCGACAAACACGACGAACTCGCCATCATTGATTTCAAGATCGATGTGCGGAATGACCGAGGTGGTTCCAAATGACTTGGATACTTTTTCGAGTGTAATGCTTCCCATAATATTCTTCCCATCTCTTTTGGCTGCGCCAAAGGCTGAAACCTATTTCACTGCGCCGAAGGTCAGGCCGCGCACCAGCTGCTTTTGCGAGAACCAGCCCATGATCAGGATGGGGGCAATGGCCATGGTGGATGCGGCGGAGAGTTTGGCCCAGAACAAACCCTCGGGACTTGAGTAGGATGCGATAAAGGCGGTGAGCGGCGCGGCGTTGGCGGCGGTCAGGTTCAGTGTCCAGAAGGCCTCGTTCCATGCCAGGATGATGTTGAGCAGCATGGTCGACGCGATACCGGGAACCGCCATGGGCGTCAGCACATAGACGATCTCCTTCATCAGCGACGCGCCATCCATGCGCGCCGCTTCGAGAATCTCGCCGGGGATTTCCTTGAAATAGGTGTAGAGCATCCAGACGATGATCGGCAGGTTGATCATGGTCAGGACGGCGACAAGGCCGAGACGCGTGTCGAGCAGGCCCCAGTCGCGGAAGATCAGATAAAGCGGCACCAGTACGCCGACCGCCGGCATCATCTTGGTGGACAGCATCCACATCAGGATGTCCTTGGTGCGCTTGGTCGGCGAGAAGGCCATGGCCCAGGCGGCGGGAATGGCGAGCGCCAGGCCGATCAGAGTGGAGCCCACCGAAATCACCACGGAATTGGTGAAATGCTTGAAGTAATCGGAGCGGCTCTGCACCTCGCGGTAGTTTTCCAGCGTCCAGTCAAAGAACAGGAACTGCGGCGGCGTTGCCACCGCGGCTCCCTCCGATTTGAAACTGGTGAGGAACGTCCACAGGATCGGAAAGAAGATCAGGAAACCGATGGTCCAGCCGATGACGGTGAAGATGACTTTGCTGCGTGTCGTGGTTGCGCGGGCCATGATCCTACCTCTCTAAATTTTTGCCGATGAGGCGAATGAGGAAGAAGGCGACGATATTGGCAAGGACCACCGCGACGATACCGCCGGCGGATGCGCCGCCCACGTCGAACTGCAGCAATGCCTGCATGTAGATGAGATAGGTGATGTTGGTCGTCTGGATGCCCGGCCCGCCATTGGTCGTCACCAGAATTTCGGCGAAGACGCTGAGCAGGAAGATCGTCTGGATCAGGATGACCACGGTGATCGCCCGCGACAGATGCGGCAGCACCAGATAGATGAAGCGCGAGATCGCCCCGGCGCCGTCCATTTCGGCGGCTTCCTTCTGCTCGCCGTCCAGCGATTGCAGGGCGGTGAGGAGAATGAGCGTGGCGAAGGGCAGCCATTGCCAGGCGACGATGAGGATGATCGAAAACAGCGGCATCTGCGCGAACCAGTCGATCGGCTGGAAGCCGAACAGGCGGGCAATCCAGGCGAACAGGCCGTTGACCGGATGCATCAGCATGTTCTTCCACACCAGCGCCGATACCGTCGGCATGACGAAGAACGGCGCGATGACCAAGAGCCGCACGATGCCCTGGCCGAAGAACGGCTGATCCAGCACCAGCGCCAGAAGAATGCCGCCGATGACGGTGATGAGCAGCGTCCCGCCCACCAGAATGAGTGTATTGGCAAGCGCGGTGAAGAAGGCGGGATCGGTCAGAAAATACTGGTAGTTGAGAAAGCCGATATATTCCTCGGTCCCCGGCATCAGCAAGTTGTAGCGCAGGAACGAGAAGTACAGCGTCATGACAAGCGGCACGATCATCCACACGAAGAGCAGGATGACGGCGGGCGACATCATGATACGGGCCGTTGCACGTGTCTGAAGCGTAGCCATGGTCAGGTTCCGATACGATAATTATCAAAAACGATAATGCAAAAGGAGGCCCGGGCGGCATCCGACATTCGCGTCGGAAGCCGTCCGGAGCCAGGAGGATTCTACTTGATGTAGCCGCCCTTTGTCATCTCGCGGGTGGTCAGCGCCTGGGCACCCTGCAGGGCCTGGTCGACACTCATCGAACCGGCGAGCGCAGCGGAGAACTGCTGGCCCACGGCGGTGCCGATGCCCTGGAATTCAGGGATGGCGACGAACTGGCCGCCCGTATAGGGCACCGGCTTGATGGTCGGCTTGCTGGTGTTCGCGGCGGTCATCGCATCGAGCGTGATCTTGGCGAAAGGCGCGGCCTTCTGATACTCGGCATTGGCATAGAGCGAGGTGCGCGTGCCCGGAGGAACGTTGGCCCAGCCTTCCTTGGATGCAACGAGTTCCGTATAGGCCTTGTCGGTCGCCCAGGAGATGAACTTCTGCGCGGCTTCCGCCTTCTTGGTGCCGGCGGGAACGCCGAGGTTCCAGGCCCACAGCCAGTTGCCGTGGTTTTCAACGCCGCCGGTCGGGAAGAGCGCATAGCCCACCTTGTCGGCAACCTTGGATTCCTTCGGGTTGGTCACGAAGGACGCGGCCACCGTCGCATCGATCCAGATGCCGCACTTGCCGGTCTGGAACAGCGCGAGGTTTTCATTGAAGCCGTTGGAGGATGCGCCGGGAGGTCCGGCTTCCTTCATCAGGTCGACATAGAACTTCAGCGCATGCTTCCATTCCGGCTGGTCGAACTGCGGATGCCACTTTTCATCGAACCAGCGCGCGCCGAACGAATTGGCGGTGGCCGTCAGCAGCGCCATGTTCTCGCCCCAGCCGGCCTTGCCGCGCAGGCAGATGCCGTAGGTCTCGGTGGACTTGTCGGTCATCTTCTTCGCCGCTTCGGCGATCTGGTCCCAGGTCGGCTTTTCCGGAATGGTCACACCGGCCTTTTCAGCCAAGTCCTTGCGGTACATGACCATCGCGCTTTCGCCGTAGAACGGCGAGGCGTAGAGCTTGCCGTCAACCGAAACCGCATCGCGGATCGCCGGCAGGAGATCGTCCTTGCTGTAATCCTTGGCAAGGCCGTCGAGCGGCAGGAGCCAGCCCTGCTTGGCCCAGATCGGCACTTCATAGGTGCCGATGGTCATGATGTCGTACTGGCCGCCCTTGGTGGCGATATCGGTGGTGACACGCTGGCGCAGCACGTTTTCTTCGAGCGTGACCCATTCCAGCTTGATGTCGGGATTTTTCTTGGTGAAGTCGTCGGTCAATTTCTGCATGCGAACCATGTCGCCATTGTTGACCGTGGCAATGGTCAGCGTTTCGGCATTGGCGAAACTCGCCATGGCCAGAACTGACGCAGCGCCGAGCAGAAGCGTTCTCGTTAACATCTCATTCCTCCCGTGAATGTTATGAGCAATTGCTTGTCTTATGGGCAAATACTCACACAATCCCGAAACAAGTCAAGAGGCAATCGATGCTGCGCTGCAGCATCAAACCTTCGCTTCCAGCAAAACGGTGAAAATCAGGCGGGACGGAGGAGTGCTTCGGCGGTCTGCTCGTCCGTGATCAAGCCATTGATAAGACTGCCTTTAATCGCGGCGACAATACCGGGAAGCTTCTTGGCGCCCATGGCGATGGCGATCACCGTCGCCGTCTCGCGCGAAGGAATATGCGCACTGGCCACGCGGTCATTGGTGAGGCCCTCGATGGGCACGCCATTACGGTCGAACGCCCGCCCGACGATCTCGCACACCGCGCCGGCCCGGCGCAAAGCCAGGAGTTCATCGCGCGAAATGAAGCCGTCGACGAAGAGCGGTGCGTCATCCTCAAGGTCGCCGATGCCGAGAAAGGCGACATTGGCCTGCGCCGACAATTCCAGCACCGGACGGATCATCGCCTGCGCGTGCAGCAGCTCGCGCTCCTCCGGCGAGGAGGCGATAACAGGCAGCGGCATCGGGAAGGAGCGCGCCTTGATCTTGTCGGCGATATTGAAAATGACGTTGTAATACGCGGCTGAACCATCCGGCGAAATATTGCCGGTAAGCGATACAACCTTATGTTGGGGACACTCAATGGGTGACAGCCGTTCGATGGCGGCCTTCAGCGTGCGTCCCGTGCCGATGCCGAGGACGATCGGCGCCTCGGATTTCAGCCAGCGGGTCATTTCATCCGCCGCCGCATCGGCCACGCCGAGCGTGGTCGAGGTCGAGCCCGGATCGGTCGGCACCACTTCCACCATCTTGAGGTCGAAGCGCTTTTTCAGCTGCGCGGCGAGGTCAAGACAGTGGGCGATGGGATGGTCGAGGCGCACCTTGACCAGCCCTTCCGACACGGCCAGCGACACCATGCGCTGCGCCGACTGGCGCGAAATACCGAGCTTGGCGGCAATCTCATCCTGTGTGTTGCCGGCGACGTAATAGAGCCAGCCGGCCCGCGCCGCATCGTCCAGCCTTGATGTGGTAATCTCTGGCTTACTCAACTGTCTGCCCCGCCCTTAAGCGCCTCGCTCCGCTCGTTGCTGGCGGGGACCCCATTGTCTGCCCCGCCCTTAAGCGCCTCGCCGGCGATAGCGGCCTTGTGCCCGTCGGAATGGCCGAGATCGCGCTCGGGCCAGACGATGTCGCGCACCTTCTGCTTGAGCACCTTGGCTTCGGGGAAACCGCCATCGCGCTTGCGCTCCCAGATCAGATCGCCCTCGACGCGGATTTCGAATACGCCGCCGGTGCCGGGGATCAAGGCCACCTCGCCGAGATCGGCGCCAAAGCTGGACAGCAGTTCCTGCGCCATCCAGGCGGAGCGGAGGAGCCAGCTGCATTGGGTGCAGTAAAGGATGGTGATGCGCGGTTTCGTTGTCATGCCGAGCTTCTTAGCATTTCCGCATCGGGATGTAAGCTCTTGTGTTGGGATGCTGTTGGATAGGTTTCACCCCCCTCTGTCCGGCAGCCCAGAGGGGGGTGAAAAATAATTGGGCTGAAACTTATCCAACACGTCCCATCCGCGCTTATCCTTCTCGTGTCCTTTCCGGCGGGAATGCTTCCGGAAACTTTCGAAAGTCGGGAGAGGATCGGCGCTTCGGCCCTGCAGGGAGGAAAACCTGTGCGGCTGGGGAGGTTTGGCTCGGTGGTGGAACATTGAGCAAAAACTTGAAAACGCCGGGGCGGGTGGTCCTTGGATCGCAAGCATCGCATACGGACTACCCCTAGACCCGCGTTCCGAGGACCGCCCGTCATTCTCCTCTTTCAACAGCCAGACGCAAAAGCGGGCGTGGCAACGGTTGCTCCTGACAGAAGGTTGTCAGCAGCCCTGCGCTATACCGCGCGCCCGGAAGACAGGCGCGAGGGAGGGCATCATGGACGGCAGGGAACAGACGACCGGCAGCGCGGCGGATTTCGATTTTCTCATCGGCGACTGGACGATCCGCAATCTGCGGCTGAAACAGCGTTTTGCCGGTTGCGACGACTGGGATGAATTTCCCGCCACGTCGCGCGTGCGCAAGCTGCTGCAGGACACGGCCAATCTGGAAGAGATGGACATTCCGGCCAAGGGCTTTGCCGGGATCACGCTGCGCCTGTTCACCCCGCGCGACGGTTCATGGTCGCTGCACTGGGCGGACAGCCGGAGCAACCGCCTGTTTGCGCCTGTTATCGGCCGGTTCGACCAGGATGAAGGCCTGTTCTACGGCGATGACACCGACGAGGGCAGGCCGGTGCGCGTGCGGTTTCTCTGGGAACCCTGCCAGCACACCCCATGCTGGGAACAGGCGTTTTCCCGCGATGGCGGCGAAACCTGGGAAACCAACTGGATGATGCGGTTCACCCGGGTGTGATGCTGCTGTGCTGAGATTGCATCGTGTCCTCACCCCCCTCTGCCCCGCCGCCGCAACTCCCGCCGCACACGGCGCCAGACGCCCTGCCGCACCATGTCGCCGCGCCGCCACGCATAGTCCTCCTCGATCCAGGCCTGATACCCGGCAAACGCGCCATGCCTGGCAACAAGTGCATCCGCCATCTCCCTGATTTCATCCCTCGGAACCAGCCGCGGCTTGATCGATGCTTCCCATGCATGGAAAAGCAGCGTGCCCCAGATCGGGGAAAGGCAGATGATGAAAATGACCCATTCAAAACAATTGGAAAAATACATGGCATTATCCACATACAGACGATATCAAATCGTCACATTGTAGATCGACCTGTGGTTTTTGCCAGAACAAATTGTTCTCATGGAATCATTTGCATCGAATCTACGCCTGCGAACCAAAGAGCTTGGCATACATCAGGCGGATGTGGCGCGGCGCGCTGGCTTAAGTGAGAAGCGGTACAGCAATTACGTCACCGGCAGGCGTGAACCTGACCTTGCGACAGTCGTGCGTATTGCAAAAGTGCTGCAGACGACGCCGGACAGATTGCTGTCGTTCGGCGACGAGACCGATGCCGAGCCGATTGCGCAGCAGCGCATCCGCGCGGCCATCGGGGTGCTGTCACCGGATGATCTGGAAACCGTGGCGATCATGGTCGAGGCACTGGCGAGCAAGCGCCATGCGGGCGGGGGCTGAGGCCATTGCAGTGTTGGCGGTGCGTGGTTCGACAAGCTCACCATGAGGGATGTGGTTTGGTTGCAATGCCAATCGGCAACGTTGCAGGACAGACTCCCTGCAACCCTCACCCTCCCTCATGGTGAGCGTGTCGAACCACGCACGATAGAGATGCCATTTTTAAGGAGCGGAAAACACAGCTCCCGCCGCATACAAAATCAACGGCGGGACATTTCCCGGGCGATGCGGGTGAAATCCGCCTGCTTGATGCCGATATCGGCGCGGTCGGCCGGGCTCATGGCGTTGAGGAGGGCCATGGCGTTGCGGAAATCCTGGTCCTTGCGGCGGCGTCCGCGCGCGGTGAAATCGAAGATGAAGCTCATTGGTGTGTAACCCGTGTCGATGTAGTGTTACCCCAAGGATAAATCCACACGCCCGGATTGTGCAGTGCAATATGCGCATGGGTGGTATGTCGACATAAAGGGAAACGCCAAGACGATGGACAAGACGGCAACAACCGGGACCGAAAACCCCGCCGCGCTGATCGATGCGCGGATCAAAGAACTCAGCGACTGGCGCGGCCCGATGCTGGCGCATGTGCGGGCGCTCATCAAACAGGCCGACCCCGAAGTGGTGGAAGAGGTGAAGTGGCGCGGGGTGCCGGTCTGGGAACATGCCGGCATCATCTGCACAGGCGAGACCTACAAGAGCGCGGTGAAACTGACCTTTCTCAAGGGTGCGGCGCTCGCCGATCCGGCAAAGCTGTTCAACTCCAGCCTTGAGGGCAATGCCCGGCGCGCCATCGACCTGCACGAGGGCGATGTCATCAACGAGGATGCCTTCAAGGCGCTCATCCGCGCTGCCATCGCGCTGAACACCAGCAAGCTGCGAAAATAATCAGGCGATCAGCGCCCCACCTGTTCGGCCTGTTCCACTGTCAGCGGCTTGATCTCCGGTGGCAGCGGTTCCAGCTTTTCCTCCTGCAGGACAGGCGCTGATGGAACGGGCGACCGCGTTGTGGTACAGGCGGTCGCGCAGGCCAGAATGCCAGCAAAGGCGAGCATCCGCGCCAGGGCGCGGGGAAAACCGGCTTGCATCAAGCCTCAGTTATCGCTCATCTTCAGCGCCTGGATGAAGGCTTCCTGCGGGATTTCGACCTTGCCGAACTGCCGCATGCGCTTCTTGCCTTCCTTCTGCTTTTCCAGAAGCTTGCGCTTGCGCGAGACGTCGCCACCATAGCATTTTGCCGTCACGTCCTTGCGCAGGGCCGAGATGGTTTCACGCGCGATCACCGTGCCGCCGATGGCCGCCTGGATCGGTATCTTGAACATGTGCTTGGGGATGAGGTCCTTCAGCTTTTCGCAGAGGTCGCGGCCGCGCTTTTCCGCGGCGGCGCGGTGCACCATCATCGACAGCGCATCGACCGGCTCGCCGTTGACCAGCACCGACATCTTGACCAGATTGCCCTCGCGGTAATCCGAGAGGTGATAGTCGAAGGAGGCATAGCCTTGGCTGATCGACTTCAGCCGGTCGTAGAAATCGAACACGACTTCGTTGAGCGGCAGGTCATAGGTGACCATGGCGCGCTTGCCGACATAGTTGAGATCGATCTGGATGCCGCGGCGGTCCTGGCAGAGTTTCAGGATGGAGCCGAGATAATCATCGGGGGTGAGGATCGTCGCACGGATCCATGGCTCCTCGATGGTGGCGATCTTCATCACCTCGGGCATGTCAGCGGGGTTGTGCAACTCCTTCTGCGTGCCGTCGGTCATGTTGAGCTTGTAGACAACGCTCGGGGCGGTGGCGATGAGGTCAAGATTGAACTCACGCTCCAGCCGTTCCTGGATGATTTCGAGATGCAAGAGCCCGAGGAAACCGCAGCGGAAACCGAAGCCCAATGCGGCGGAGCTTTCCATTTCAAAGGAGAACGAGGCGTCGTTGAGGCGCAGGCGGCCCATGGCGGCGCGCAGATCCTCGAAGTCGGCGGCATCGACCGGGAAGAGACCACAGAAAACCACCGGCTGCGCCGGCTTGAAACCGGGCAGGATGGAATCGGTCGGGCGCTTGTCCTCGGTGATGGTATCGCCGACGCGGGTGTCGGCGACTTCCTTGATCGAGGCGGTGATGAAGCCGAATTCGCCCGGTCCAAGCTCGTCCACGGCCAGCATCTTCGGCGTGAACACGCCGGTGCGCTCGACGGGATATTTGGCGCCTGTGCCCATCATGCGGATGGTCTGGCCCTTTTTCAAAACGCCATCGATGATGCGCACGAGAACGATCACGCCGAGATAGCTGTCGTACCAGCTGTCGACCAGCATGGCCTTCAGCGGCTTGGTGCGGTCGCCTTCACGCGGCGGCGGCAGCTGGTTGACGATGGCTTCCAGCACATCGGGAATGCCGAGGCCGGTCTTGGCGGAAATCAGCACGGCCTGGCTGGCATCGATGCCGATGACTTCCTCGACCTGTTCGCGGATGCGTTCGGGTTCGGCGGCCGGCAGATCGACCTTGTTCAGCACCACGACGATCTCGTGGTTGTTGTCGATGGCCTGATAGACATTGGCGAGGGTCTGCGCCTCGACGCCCTGCGAGGCGTCGACGACGAGCAGCGAACCTTCGCAGGCCGACAGGGACCGCGACACCTCATAGGCAAAGTCGACGTGGCCGGGCGTATCAATCAGGTTGAGAACATAGGTCTCGCCGTTGTTGGCCTTGTAGTTCAGCCGGACGGTCTGCGCCTTGATGGTGATGCCGCGCTCGCGCTCGATATCCATCGAGTCGAGCACCTGTTCCTTCATGTCGCGCAGCTCGAGCCCGCCTGTCTGCTGGATCAGGCGGTCGGCAAGGGTGGATTTGCCATGGTCGATATGGGCGACGATGGAAAAATTACGGATGTGGTCAAGTGGAGTGCTCATGCGCGCGATTTAGCAGTGAACAGGCAAAACGCAAAGCGGGAAATGCAATCCGCCCGCCCGGACCGTCACAAGATTGCATCGTCTGTGCTATATTTTGCCCCTGCGCCACACACCGGGGATGTGATGATGGACGAATTCTTCAATTTCAAGGAGACGGATGGTTTCCGGGTCAAACTCTGGCGGGGCGAATATATGTGCCTGCTGGGCTTCGACGTGGATGCGCCGGAGGATGATTTTGTCGGTTTCGCGGTGGAGTACAAAGAGCCGAAGGGCGACACATTCCTCAACCTGCGCAACCGCATCGCCTTCGATTACGGCGAACCGGCCAAGAACGCGGTCACCGGCGGGGTCAAGTTCCCCACCACCGAAGCGCCGCTGCAGATGTTCCGCTGGGTGCATTTTCCCTATGAGCCGCAGGACGGCATCTACACCTACCGCATCACCAAGATGCACATGCCGCAGGACGGCAAGCTGGTGCGCGGCACCATGATCGAGCTGCCGATCCGCTATGACAGCGTCACCTATGACGGCTTTCTCGATATCGGTTTTACCCGCAACTTTGCTTCGTCGCAGGCTTTCGAGGACAAGAAGAAGCGGCTGCACCTGACCAATGACATCATCCCCGCCAATGCGGATGACGGCCTCGCCTTTGCGGCCAAGAAAGCCGCAATCGCCAAGACGGGTATCTATGACTGGCTGGGGTTCGAGGCGCACCGGCTGCTGTTCGGCTTCCTCGACTGGGCGGTGAAGGACCCGACCATCGAGGTCGACGCGCTGGCCTACGACCTGAATGAGCCGGACTTTCTGGCACAGCTGGAAAAGCTCGGCAGCCGCCTGCGGGTGATCGTCGATGATTCCGGCGTGGCGGACAAGAAGACCGGCGCGATGAAAAACGGCCATGGCGCGCCGGACAGTGCGGAGACCCAGGCGGCGGCGCGGCTTGTTGCCAGCGCCGGGGCGGACCGTGTCAAACGCGGGCATTTTCGCGGGCTGCAGCACAACAAGGTGCTGATCGCCAAACGCAATGGCGTGCCGGTGCGGGTGCTGGGCGGCTCGATGAATTTTTCGTTCCGCGGCTTCTACATCCAGGCCAACAACCTGTTCATCTTCGACGACGAGGCGGTGGCGGGCCTGTTCGCGCAGATGTTCACGCTGGCCTTCACCGACATGGCCAATTTCCAGAAAGACCCGTTTTCGAAAGTCTGGCATTCGGTAAAACGCGAAGGCCGCCCGGCGGTGCATGTCTGTTTTTCGCCGCACAAGACATCGGAGCTATCGCTGCGGCCGGTGGGCGGGGCCATCGACCAGGCGACATCCTCGGTGTTCTATTCCTTCGCCTTCATGAACCAGACCAAATCCGGCCCGGTGCGCGAGGCGCTGGACCGTCTGATCAAGAAGCCGCTGTTCAGCTATGGCGTGGTGGACAAGAAAAGCGGGATGGAAATCCAGAAGCCAAGCGGCGAGAACGGCCTCGTCGATTTCGCTTATCTCGCCAAGAATGCGCCGGAGCCGTTCAAGAGCGAATGGTCCGGTGGCAGCGGCATCAATATTCACCACAAGTTCGCCGTGGTGGATTTCGACAAGCCGACGGCCAAGGTGTTCACCGGATCGAGCAATTTTTCGCCCTCCGGCGAGACCGGCAATGGCGATCATCTCGTCATCATCGAGGATCAGCGGGTGGCGACGGCCTTTGCCATCGAGGCGCTGCGCATGTTCGACCACCTGAACTTCCGCAACCGCATGCAAGTGGAAATCGCCGCGCTGCCGAAACAGATCACCCTGAAGAAACCCAAGGCGATCTCGGGCGAAAGCACCGCGTGGTTCGACAAGTTCTACGTGGCGGGAAGCCAGCGCGAGCGCGACCGGCTGACCTTTTCGCGTCAGTCGTAGCGCAGGTCGTGCGCCTTGCCGCCGAACACCCGGTAGGCGAAGATGGAATAGCCGACGATGGCGGGCAGCACGACGATGACGCCGACGAGGATGATGCCGAGGCTTTCCGGCGCGCTGGCGGCGGCGAAAATCGTCAGCCGCTCCGGCACCACATAGGGATAGAAGGAATAGGCGAGCCCGGCAAAGCCGAGGGTGAAAATACCCGCCATCAGCATGAACGGCAGCGCCGAATAGCGGTCATTGGCAGCGGGCAGCCTGGCAAGCACGGCCCAGAGTGCGGCAAAGAGCGCGGCAGTGACCAGTGGGAGCGGCGCGAGCAGGATCATCTGCGGCAGCACAAACCATTTGGCGAAAATGCGCGGGCTGGCCAAGGGCGTCGCCAGGGAAATCGCAACCATGCCGAGCGCGGCAAAGACCAGAGACCGGCGCATCAGGAGGACGGCCTTGTGCTGCAAGGCGCCCTCGGTCTTGTGGATGATCCATGCGGCGCCGATGGCGGCGTAAGACGCGGTGAGGCAAAGACCGACCAGCAGGCCGAACAGGATGCAGGCCGCTGACTGGTCAAGCCCCAGCACATAGACGCCGAGCATGTAGCCCTGCGCCAGGGAAGCGGTGATCGAGCCGACGGCGAAGGCAAAATTCCAGCGCGGCTTCACATGCAGATCAACCTTGGCGCGAAAATCGAAGGCGACACCGCGCAGGATCAGGCTGATCAGCATGACGGTAACGGGGACATACAGCGCCGGCAGCACGATGCCATGCGCCGCGGGAAAGGCCACCAGCAGCAGGCCGATGGCGAGGACCAGCCAGGTTTCATTGGCATCCCAGAACGGGCCGATGGCGGCAACCATGGTGTCGCGCTCCGCATCGTCCGTTGCGGCGAAAAGAATGCCGACGCCGAGATCAAAGCCGTCGAGGATGACATAGACCAGGATCGACAGGCCCATCAGCCCGGCAAAAACGAGGGGAAGAAGGATGGCGGGATCAAAGGTCATCCGCTTCCCCGCACCGGCTGGCCCAAGGGCTGGTCTTCGACGCCCGGTTCCGGCTGCCGGTCGCCCTCGCGGGCGGCCTTGACCGTGAGCCGCAGGATCACGCCGACATAGGCCAGCAGCAGCATGGTATAGACAATGAGATAGGCCGCAAGCGACGCGGCGACCGTACCGGCGGGCACCGGCCCGAGCGCGTCCGCCGCTTTGAGCACGCCGTTGACCAGCCAGGGCTGGCGGCCGATTTCCGCCGTGTACCAGCCGGCCAGCGTTGCCACCCAGCCGGACAGCGCCATGGGCACCAGCACGAGCGCAAGCGGCCGCGTGAGCGAGCCGCGCCGCCACAGCATCCACGCGGCTGTCCACGACACCAGCAGCATCAGGATGCCGGTGCCGACCATGATGCGGAAGGCGAAAAACAGCGGCAGAACCGGCGGGTGATTACCCGCGAACTGGTCGAGGCCGGGTACGGCACCCGCAGCGTCGTGCCGCAGGATCAGGCTGGCACCATCCGGCACGGCGACCTCGAAACGGTTTTCGCGTGTCGACTCGTCAGGCACGGCAAACAGCAGCAGCGGCACATGGGAGCGGGTTTGCCAGTTGGCCTCGATCGCCGCGATCTTCTGCGGCTGATGCGCCAGCGTGTTCAGCCCATGCTGGCCGCCGGCGACGATCTGCACCGGGATGAGCACCGCGGCGAGATAAACGCCGGTGCGCAGGGCTTTGCCCATGGCATCGCTGCGGTCGCCCAGTAGCCAGCGCAGGGCAGACAGGCCTGAGATCAGAAAGGATATGGTAAGCCCCGATGCCAGCAGCATGTGCACAAGCCGGTAGGGCATGGACGGGTTGAAGATGATGGCGGCCCAATCGGTGGCAAAGGCCTTGCCGCCGCGCATCTCGAAGCCATCGGGCGTCTGCATCCAGGAATTCAGCGCAATGATCCAGAACGCCGACACCGTCGTGCCGAAGGCGACAAGCAGGGTTGCCAGCGTGTGGATACGATTGGACACGCGGCGGAATCCGAACAGCATGATGCCGAGAAAGGCTGCTTCCAGAAAGAACGCGGTGAGAATTTCATAGGCCAGCAGCGGCCCGGCAATATTGCCGACCGTTTGCATGTAGCCCGGCCAGTTGGTGCCGAACTGGAAGCTCATGGTCACGCCCGACACCACGCCGAAGGCGAAGGACAGGGCGAAAACCTTGACCCAGAAATGGTAGGCCTTCATCCAGCCTTCGTCGCTGGACCGGCGATAGCGCAGCTTGAAATACAACAGCACCCAGCCGAGCGCGATGGTGATCGTCGGGAACAGGATATGGAACGAGATATTCGCAGCGAATTGTATTCTCGACAGAATGAACGGATCCATGACGGCGTCCTTTCGCTGCGGACATATGTCACCCGAACGGACGGCGTGAGAAGTAGACATGCTGTCGCGTGCGTGGTTCGACAAGCTCACCATGCGGGAGGGCGAGGATCGCAGGGAGCCAGATTTAGCAACGCTGGCGATTGGCTTGCAGCCAAACCACATCCCTCATGGTGAGCTTGTCGAACCACGCACAATTGCCATGCAGATTCAGCCCTGCCCCTATGCCGCGGCGATCAGCCCGCCATAGATATCCAGGTCCACATTGCCGCCTGACAGGACCACGGCAACCGTCTTGCCCTGCAGCTCGTCCGCCCGCGCCGCCACGCCGGCAAGGCCGACGCAGCCGCCGGGCTCGACAATCACCTTGAGATAGGTCGCCGCATCGCGCATCGCAGCGGCAACCGCTTTATCGGAAACCGCGACACCGCCCGCCAGGTTCTGCTTGTTGATCGGGAAGGTCAGGTCACCCGGCTGCTGGGTCAGGATCGCATCGCAGATCGAGCGGTAGCCCGGCTCGTTGGCAACCTGCCTGCCGGCCGCCAGCGACCGGCGCAGATCGTCGAAATGATCGGGCTCGACGCCCCAGATGCGCGTGTGCGGGGAGCGTGCCTTGACGGCAACGGAAATGCCGCTGATCAGCCCGCCGCCGCCGCTCGGCACGAACAGGTCGTCGAAGACGATGCCGCGTTCCTCCGCCTCGTCGATCAGCTCGATGCCGATCGTGCCCTGCCCGGCCATGATCGCGGGATCGTCATAGGGTGGCACCAGGATCATGCCGCGCCCATTGATATACTCAGCCGCGATCTCCTCCCGGCTCTGCTTGTAACGGTCATAGAGCACGACGTCAGCGCCATAGGATCTCGTATTGGCAATTTTCAACTGCGGTGCGTCGGATGGCATGATGATGACAGCCTTGATGCCGAAAAGCTGGGCGGAGCTTGCCACGCCCTGCGCATGGTTGCCGGAGGAAAAGGCGACGATGCCGCGCGTGCGCTCGTCCGCCGTCATCTGGCTGATGCGGTTGTAGGCGCCGCGGAACTTGAACGAACCGGTCCGCTGCAGGCATTCCGGCTTGAACAGGATGCGTGCGCCATATTTGGCATTGAGCGCCTCCGACTCGATCAGCCGGGTGGCGACAAGCTGGCCTTTGAGCCGGATGGCGGCATCGACGATATCGGTATTGGCAATGGCGAACGCGTTCATCATGTCCTCGGCTGCTGAATGGGCGGGTCTGGCCAGTCATAGCACCAGCGCGGCGTTTCGGCATCCAAATCATTGTCATCATTGTCCCGGGCGCCCTCTTGAAAAGCGCGCCTGCTTTCTATAGTTTAGAATTATTCTAAATTAGGACAGTGTCATGCTCAGCCGCTTCTTCGGTCCCCGCCGCCACGAACTCAACGAATTGTCGGAACAGCAGCTCCTCGCGCTCGCCATTTCATCGGAAGAAGACGATGCGCGGATCTACCTTGCCTATGCCGACGGGCTGCGGGACGATTTCCCGCAGAGCGCCAAAGTCTTCGAGGATATGGCGGAGGAGGAGAACCTGCACCGGCAGGCGCTCATCGACATGCACCGCGAGCGTTTCGGCGACCGCATTCCGCTGATCCGGCGCGAACATGTACGCGGCTATCTCGAGCGCAAGCCGGACTGGCTGGTGCGGCCGCTCGGCATCGACAAGGTGCGCGAGATGGCGGAGAAAATGGAAGAGCAGGCCTACCGCTTCTACACGGAAGCGGTGAAGCTGGTCAGCGATGCCTCGACGCGCAAGCTGCTCGGGGATCTTGCCATTGCCGAGAAAACCCACGAATCGCTGGCGCACCGGCTGGGCGAACAGCACACGCCCGATGCGGTGCAACAAGACGAGAAACTGACGGAAAAACGCCAGTTCCTGCTCACCTATGTCCAGCCGGGGCTGGCGGGGCTGATGGACGGTTCCGTCTCGACGCTTGCGCCGATTTTCGCGGCGGCCTTCGCAACCCAGGACACCTGGCAGACATTTCTGGTCGGCCTCTCCGCCTCGCTCGGTGCCGGCATCTCGATGGGCTTCACCGAAGCCGCCCATGATGACGGCAAGCTGTCCGGGCGCGGATCGCCGCTGAAGCGCGGCCTCGCCAACGGCCTGATGACGGCGATCGGCGGCCTGGGCCATGCCCTGCCCTACCTGATCCCGGATTTCTGGACGGCAACGACCGTTGCCGCGATGGTGGTTTTCGTCGAACTCTGGGCGATTGCCTATATCCAGCACAAATATATGGAAACGCCGTTCTTCCGCGCGGCGATACAGGTGGTGCTGGGCGGCAGCCTCGTGCTCGCTACGGGCATTCTCATCGGCAATGCATGACGGCCAGCGCATGTAAGCGGGTCTTGTAAACGAATCAGAATCGACAAAACCCGGTGGTTAACACCGGGTTTCTTTTTGGCTTTTCAACCGGGAAATTACGGCCTGCCTCAGGTGTTAAAGCTAATTTTCCATGAATTCACCGGGCCTTAACCATCGGTATTCAGCAAGCGTTCATATTTATCGGTTAAATTTTAGCTAAATGATCGCTAACCGATTTTTCGGGCGATCGAGATTCAGGAAATGAAGATATGACCATGCTCGTTCAACTGCGCGATACGCTTCGCGTCGTCCGTGAATTCATTGCACCGTCCTACCGGCCGGAACGCCATTACATGCGCGGCCCCGGCCCCGCCTGTGCACAGCGCAACCACGGTCAGGCATGATGGTAAACGCGCGCGTCAGACGGAGCCTCATCACGGGCTCGCAAGCCATAGTCACGCATAACAGCCGCAATCCGCAGCCGGTAATCGGCAAAGATTTCGGCGCGGCCAGCGCTCTGGGCAGCGCGATGTTCCTCGGTCTGGCGCCAAGCCGCAACTGAGGCTTCGTCGCGCCAGAACGACAGGGAGAGATAACGGTTCTCGTTGGCAAGACTGCGGAACCGTTCGACGGAAATGAAGCCGTCCATCTTTTCCAAAAGCGGGCGCAAATTCGCCGCCCGCTCGAAATAATCTTTCTCGTGGCCATCCCTCGGCTCCACTTCGAAAATCACCGCAATCATCGGATCAATTCCCCATTGTTTCCAGTAACCCGGCGCAGGAACGTGCGGTCCTCGCGGCGGATGAATTTCCGTTCGCGCGAAAATTCGTAATTGGCGCGGCCCAGCGGATCGGCCGTCAATTTCGCGCGGTACGCCTCATAGGCCGCCAGATCCTCGATGGTGTAAATCCCGTAGGCCAATGTGGCCGACCCCTCATGCGGGGCGAAATAGCCGATCAGGTCGGCACCGCAGCGCGGAATCGCCTCGTTCCAGGTGCGTGCATAATGCTCGAATGCATCCTTCTGGTAGGGGTCGATTTCATATTTGATAATGCAGGTGATGCTCATGACGGCCGCTCCTTCGTGTGGATTGGCCTGTTTTAGAACAGCCGGATGACGCGATGCTTCGATCACGGCCGAACGATCGCGGCCGCAAAACAATCAGCCCCGCCAGGCGTTTGGCGCGCGGCGGGGCTGATTGCAAAACAGTATCGGTTCTATCAGGCGTCGAGGCCGTCGAAGAGTGCCGTCGACAAATACCGTTCAGCAAAGGACGGAATGATCACGACGATATTCTTGCCCTTGTTTTCCGGACGCTTGCCGAGCTCGATAGCCGCCGTGAGCGCGGCGCCGGAGGAAATGCCGACCGGCACGCCTTCGAGCTTGGCCACCAGGCGGGCATAGGTGAAGGCATCCTCATTGGAGACCTGAATGACCTCGTCATAGATGTGGGTATCGAGCACCTGCGGCGCGAAACCGGCACCGATGCCCTGGATCTTGTGCGGGCCGGGATTGCCGCCTGATAGAACCGGCGAATCCTTCGGCTCGACTGCCACGATGCGCACGTCCGGCTTGCGCTGCTTCAGGACCTGGCCGACACCGGTGATGGTGCCGCCGGTGCCGATGCCGGACACAAAGATATCGACCTTTCCGTCCGTATCGTTCCAGATTTCCTCGGCGGTGGTCCTGCGGTGAATCTCGGGGTTGGCCGGATTGTCGAACTGGCCGGGAATGACCGCATCGGGCGTGGTTTCCACCAGTTCATTGGCCTTGGCGATGGCGCCCTTCATACCCTTGGCGCCCTCGGTCAGAACCAGTTCGGCACCGAGCAGCTTGAGCATCTTGCGCCGCTCGACCGACATGGTTTCCGGCATGGTGAGGATGAGACGGTAACCCTTGGCGGCGGCGGCAAACGCCAGCGCAATACCGGTATTGCCGGAGGTCGGCTCGACGAATGTCGTCTTGCCCGGCGTTGCCTTGCCCTGTGCTTCCAGCGATTCGATCAGCGCGACGCCAATGCGATCCTTGACACTGGCAATCGGATTGAAGAATTCGAGCTTGGCCAACAGATTGGCTTCGACACCCTGATCCTTTGCCAGCTTATCAAGACGGACAATCGGCGTATCGCCGATGGTATCGACAATGGAATTGTAGATACGGCCGCGGCCGGGTTTGCGCGCATCACTCGTGCTCATGGAAATGCTCCCTCAATTGCTGTGGCAGCCATCTTATGGCGCGAGCTTGAAAATTCATAGTCGAGCCTATGCATAAACAGCCCGATCACGGGAATTTCATGCCAATATGCCTACAGCCTTAGAATAAAATTCTATGGTCAGGACGCCCGGCCAGCGATGGCAAGTGCAGCGCCCGCCATGAATGCGGCGGCGGTGCGGTTCAGCCGTTTCAGCGCGCGGGGCGATTGCAGGAACCAGCGTGCCTTGGATGCAAGCGCGAGATAGGGCACCAGCACGACAAGCAGCGTCACAACCGTTACGCAGGCGAGCAAGGCATAATCGGTCGGGGGGATGGCGTGCAGATCGATCAGCGTCGGCGTCAGGGCGATATAGAAGATCATGGTCTTCGGATTGCCGAGGGTAACCGCAAGCCCGGAAAGCACGCTGGCGAGAGCCCCGCCGCTGCCGCGCTTGGCTTCAATCTTTTCAGCGGAAATTCCCGCGGTCCAGAAACTCCAGGCGAGATAGGCGAGATAGGCCACACCCGCCCATTTGATCAGCAGAAACAGTGTTCCGAAAGTCTGCGCCACCATGGAAAGGCCGAGCACCACGGCCGTCAGATAGGTCAGATCGCCGAGGACGAGGCCGAGCGACATGAACAGGGCCGAGCGGAAACCGGAGCCCAGCGCCCGTGCGATGAGGGCGGTGAGACCGGGCCCGGGAATGGCGGCGGCAATGGCAAGGGCGCCCGAATAGGCGATGAAACCGGCAAGTGTCATGATCAATCTCTGCGTGAAATCTGTGCGGCGGGAGAATACGCCGATTTTCCGCACTGGCAATCGGCTTCAAGTATTTGTCGCATTCATCATTTTCGGGGCTGTGCGACGACGTCGCCGGGCAAATGCCTCATACCATCCCAGCCAGATTTATGCGTGTTCGACCTAGAGAACCAGAAATCCCTGTCCCAGCGGATCATCGTCTTCAACGATGAACTCCGCCTTGCCGCTGTAATAGGCATGGCCGGAGACACGCGCCGTGATGGCGTCGAAGGTTCCCGCCCTGGTGAGCGAGGCGACAGCCCCGGCAAAACGCGAGCCGACAATGCTTTCGAAAATCCGCGCTTCGGTGGCATGAATCTGGCCCTTGGCGTGCATGGCAGCCAGCCGCGCCGTCACGCCCGACCCCGTCGGCGAGCGGTCGAGCTGGGCATCGGCGAAAATGCAGACATTCTTTGTCGGCGCTTCCGACCAGCCGTCGAGACCGTCGGTGAGGATGGAACCATAGAGGAAGGCAAGGTCGCTGTGATCCGGGTGCGCCAGCGGCACGGCGTCCTTCACCGCTTCGGTAAGCAATGTTGCCGCCTCGATGAATTTGCGCGCGGGATCGCGGCCGAATTCAAGGCCGAACTGGCTGCAATGGGCGAGTGCGTAATAGGCGCCGCCATAGGCCACGTCGAACGTCACGTCGCCATAGGGCGGCAGATGGATGGTCCGGTCCCCGGCAAACAGGAAGGCCGGGACGCTTTCGAAGGAGACGCTGGCGGACTTGCCGTCCTTCACCTCGACGGAGGCCACCACCATGCCGCAGGGACATTCGATGCGGACCGTCGTGACCGGCTCGACCTTCTCTACAAGGCCATAATCGATGGCATAGCGGCCTAGCGCGATGATGGCGTGGCCGCACATCGTCGAATAGCCCTCATTGTGCATGAACAGTACGGCGAGATCAGCCCCGGGCAGGTTCGGTTCGACCAGCAGCGCGCCATACATGTCGAAATGGCCGCGCGGCTCGAACATCAGGATTTTGCGGAGATGGTCGAGATTGTCCCTGACATAGGCGCGCTTCTCCAGGATCGTGCCCTTCGGCAGGACGGGATAGCCGCCAGTGATGATGCGCAGGGGCTCGCCGCCCGTGTGCATGTCGACGACGCTGAGCGGCGCGGCCATCAGGCGATGCCCAGAAGCGCGGGCAGCTTGCGCATATCGTCAAACAGGATACCGCCCGCCGCGACGAGACCTTCGTGGTCGGCATGCGCATCGCCGCAATAGGAAAACACCCGCATGCCGGCCGCCGTTCCCGCCGTTGTTCCCGCCACGCTGTCCTCGATCACCACGGAGCGGGATGGCTCGACCCCCATCTGCCGTGCCGCATGCAGGAAGAGATCGGGGAACGGCTTGCCGCGCGCCACCATGGATGCACTGTACAGCACATCATGGAAATGGCCGATCAGCCCGGTTTTCCCCAGCGTCAGGTGCATTTTTTCCACATTGGCGGAGGAGGCCACGCAGTAGGACAGTTGCGCTTCCTTCACCGCATCGATGACCGTTTCGATGTGCGGGATGGCTTCAACGCCGTTTTCGAAAATGACGGGAATGGCCTGATACCAGCGCTCGACAAAATCGTCGCCAAGGGAGTAGCCTTGCGCCTCAACCTTCTCCTTCACCGCGCGCATCGGCATGCCGCAGAGGTTCTTGCGCGCCTCATCGAAGGTGATGGGATAGCCTGCGGCATTGAGCATCTTGATCAGATGCTGATTGGCAAGGGCTTCGGTGTCGACCAGGACCCCGTCACAGTCGAAAATCACCAGATCGGGGCGTGTCATACTTAATCTTCCTTGTCTGCGTCCTGCGCGTAGAGCTTTTGCAGTTCCCCGAACGTCACGCCGGTTTTTGAGAATTCGAACGTGCCCTTGTCGAGCACTTCGCGGGCCGCATCGCGAATGGCGGTGAAGGCGGCGGTGATCAGCCGCGGCCCGAGCGAAACGCGGCGCACGCCGGCGGATTTCAGCGCGCTGACGCTCAATGACGCCGGCGCGAGGACATTGACCGGCTTCGACACGGAGGCACAGATCGTGCGGATACTCTCGAGATCCGAAATGCCGGGCGCAAAAAGCACATCGGCACCGGCCCGTTCAAATGCCTGCAACCGCTTGATCGTGTCATCGAGATCGGCACGGCCATGCAGGAAATTCTCGGCACGCGCCGTGAAGACGAAATCGCTCTTCAGCGCCCGCGCGGCTTCCGCCGCCGCGTAGACACGCTCGACCGCATGGTCGAAATCATAGATCGGCTTGTCCGCATCGCCGGAGAAATCCTCGATGGAGCAGCCGGCAAGACCGGCGGCTTCGGCGGCGAAGATGGTCTCGCCGGCGCTGTCGGCGCTGTCACCCTTGCCCTTTTCCAGATCGCCGGAAATGGGAAGATCCGTTGCCGCCACGAGATCGCGGCAATGCTGCATCATGACATCGAAGGCGACGCCGCCATCGGGCAGAGCGCGCGAAAAGGCAAACCCCGCGCTGCTGGTGGCCAGCGCCTTGAAGCCGAGCGACGCGAGGAACCGGGTCGTGCCGGGATCCCATGGATTGGGCATCAACAGAATTTCCGGTCCCTGATGCAGCTGACGGAAAACCTTGCCCTTGTCCATGCTATCCTCCCGCGATTACGACGTGCCCGTTGACCCGAACCCTCCGGCACCGCGTGCCGTTTCGCTGGCATGCTGCCGTTCTTCAACCTCGAGCTGCACGACCGGCGCCAGCACGACCTGCGCGATGCGCATGCCACGCTCGACGTAGAAGTCGTCATCTCCAAGATTGATCAGGATTACTTTTACCTCACCCCGGTAGTCGGAATCAATGGTCCCCGGCGTGTTGAGGCAGGTAATTCCGTGCTTGAGGGCAAGGCCGGAACGCGGCCTTACCTGCGCTTCATAGCCTTGCGGGATTTCGAAGACGAGGCCGGTCGGCACCAGGGCGCGGCGGCCGGGCAAAAGCAGCAGCGGACGGTCCTCGGGCACTGCGGCGCGCAGGTCCATTCCGGCCGAGCCGGGGGTTTCATAGGCGGGCAAATCGAGGTCCCGCCCATGCGGCAACCGGACAAGACCGAGAGCGGGATGCACGTGACGTGCGGAATCGGATGATTGAGACATGAGATCACCTTTTTCACCAGTCCGCCGGATTGGTCAACTCACAAGATTTGTCCGGATCATTGTTTACACACAATCTCTTTCTAGCAGTGGCTGAACCTGACGATTCCCAAGCGCCGTGCGACGCGCTATTGTCAGTCGGATCAAGAGTGAATCGGGTGAATCATGTGTCGATGGGCAGCCTATCTCGGACCTCAGCTTTATCTCGAAGATGTCATTGCTTCGCCCTGCCATTCGCTGATCGCCCAGAGCCATGATGCGCACGAGGCCAAGACCCGCACCAATGGCGACGGTTTCGGCGTTGCCTGGTATGGCGAGCGGCCGGAACCTGGCCTTTACCGCGATATTCTCCCTGCCTGGTCCGACCAGAACCTGAAGAGCCTGTCGCGGCAAATCCGGTCGCACCTGTTTCTCGCCCATGTGCGCGCCTCCACCGGCGGCTCGACCAGCCGGACCAATTGCCATCCGTTCGTCTCGGGCCAATGGAGTTTCATGCACAACGGACAGATCGGCCATTTCGACCGGCTGCGGCGCGGGCTGGAAGCCAAGCTCGACGATGCGCTCTATGTGCAGAAGCTGGGATCGACGGATTCGGAGCTGATTTTCTTGCTGATGCTGCAGCACGGCCTGGACAAGGACCCGGCACAATCGCTGGTGGAGACGGTCAATGTCATCAGCGCCGAGGCGGAGCGCGCCGGCGTGCCGCCCTTCATCCGGCTGACCGCGGCATTTTCCGACGGGACACAGCTCTACGCGGTGCGCTACGCCACCGACCGCTTTGCCCCGACGCTTTATACGGCGACGCTCTCACCGAGCTCGGGCCTGTGCGTCGTCTCCGAACCGCTGGATGGAGAAGCGGAAAACTGGATGCCGGTGCCGCCGAACAGTTTCGTGACCGTCAAGAACAGCAAGCGCATCGCCATCGAGCCGTTCATGGCACAGGAAAAGTCCGGGCCGGTGCTGGAGAGGGCGTAACACCCATTTCGAATTGACAGTCGACGGCAGGGTCTTCGGCTGATAGAAGGCGCGCAACCCTACGATTACGAAATTTGAGCCGCTCCATGTCTTCTGCCGACCATCCCGTTTCGAAACGCCGTACCTTTGCGATCATCGCGCACCCGGACGCCGGTAAAACCACGCTGACCGAAAAGCTGCTGCTGTTCGGCGGAGCGATCCAGCTCGCCGGCGAGGTCAAGGCCAAGAAGGACCGCATCCAGACCCGCTCCGACTGGATGAACATCGAACGGGATCGCGGCATCTCGGTCGTCACCTCGGTGATGACCTTCGAGTACAAGGACTGCATCTTCAACCTTCTGGATACGCCCGGCCACGAAGATTTCGCCGACGACACCTACCGCACACTCACCGCCGTCGACAGCGCCGTCATGGTCATCGACGCCGCCAAGGGTATCGAGGCGCGGACGCTGAAACTCTTCGAAGTCTGCCGCATGCGCGATATTCCGATCGTCACGTTCGTCAACAAGATGGACCGGGAAAGCCGCGATCCCTACGAAATCCTCGACGAAATCGAGCAGAAACTGGCGCTCGACACCGCCCCGATCACCTGGCCGATCGGCCGTGGCAAGAGCTTTGCCGGTACCTACAACCTGCAGGACAATACCGTGCGGCGGCGCGATGAAGAGGAAAAGCCGACACCGGTCAACGGACCGGAAGCCGCCGGGGCCTCCGGCCTGCTGCCCGAGAACGAACGGCAGGCGTGGATCGACGAGGTGACGCTGGCGCGCGATGCCTGCAATCCCTTCGATCTGCAATCATTCCGCGAAGGCCATATGACGCCGGTTTATTTCGGCTCGGCGCTGCGCAATTACGGCGTGCGCGACCTGATCGAAGCCTTCTGCGATTTCGGACCGAGCCCGCGCGCGCAGGACGCCGATATCCGCCGCGTCGAGGCAACCGAAGACAAGATGACCGGATTTGTCTTCAAGATCCAGGCCAACATGGACCCGAACCATCGCGACCGCATCGCCTTCCTGCGCGTCTGCTCCGGCAAACTGTCGCGCGGCATGAAAGCCAAGCTGGTACGCACCGGCAAGCCGATGAGCCTGTCGGCACCGCAGTTCTTCTTTGCCCGCAGCCGCCAGATCGCCGACGAGGCCTGGGCCGGCGATGTGGTGGGCATTCCCAACCATGGCACCTTGCGCATCGGCGACACGCTGACGGAAGGCGAAGACATCCTGTTCCGCGGCGTGCCGAACTTTGCCCCAGAAATCCTGCGCCGCGTGCGGCTCGACGATGCGATGAAGGCGAAAAAACTGCGCGAGGCGCTGCAGCAGATGGCGGAAGAAGGCGTTGTCCAGCTGTTCCTGCCCGATGACGGTTCGCCCGCCATCGTCGGCGTGGTCGGCGCCCTGCAGATCGACGTCCTGACCGAACGGCTGAAAGTCGAATACACGCTTCCCGTCGGCTTCGAGCCCGCACGCTTCACCATTGCGCGCTGGATTTCGGCCGATGACCCGGCGGAGCTGCAGCGCTTCATCAATGCGCACCGGGCCGATATCGCCCACGATCTCGACAATGATCCGGTGTTCCTGGCGCAGAATTCTTTCTCGCTGTCCTATGAGGCGGAGCGCTGGAAGGCTATCCGCTTCGCCGCGATCAAGGATTATCAGGTCCGCGAAAAAGCCGCCTGAGCCCGCTTACCCTTCAACCGGACTGATCGTCGTTCGTCGCCCTGACCGGCCTTGCGCATTTATTCAACCGAATGGTTGACAATTGAAATCGCGCGACTATATTAAACCTTATGGTTGAATATAGCACACCCACGCTCGACGCCGTTTTCCATGCCCTCTCCGACCCGACGCGGAGAGCCATGCTGCACCGGCTGTCGACCAGCGAACGCACCGTCAGCGAACTGGCGACGCCGTTCAACATGTCGCTCGCCGGCGCATCCAAGCACATCAAGGTGCTCGAAGCGGCCGGGCTGGTGCGGCGGCACGTGCAGGGCCGGACCCACATCTGCGCCCTGCAGGCGGCCCGGCTGGCCGAAGCGCAGGAATGGCTGCGCTATTACGAGCAGTTCTGGCAGGAACGGCTCGACGATCTGGAAGATATTCTGCGCGCGGAGGACCGTGCGCTTGCCGAGACCGCAAAACACGGGGCCCGCAAGACCCCCAAATCCACACCGGATACCAAGGAGTAGAACGATGAGCCTGCATCAGGGAAACGACCAGCTTGGCATTGCAACAGCCCCGCGCACCGTTCGCATCGAACGACTGCTTCCCGGTCCGGTGGAGCGCGTATGGGCCTATCTCACCGACGCGGAAAAGCGCGGAAAATGGCTCGCCAAGGGGCCGATGGCGGGCCATGCCGGCGGACCGGTGGAACTGACCTTCCGCCATTCCGAACTGTCCACCGCGCCCACCCCGGAAAAGTACCGGAAATATGAAGGCCACCGCAATATCGGGAAGGTCATACGCTGCGAGCCGCCGACATACCTGTCCTTCACATGGGAAGAGGGCAATGGCACGGCATCGGAGGTGAGTTTTGAACTGCAGGCGGCCGGCGACGACACCCTGCTGACCCTCACCCACAGCCGTCTCGCCGATCATGGCGCCATGGTCAGCGTCGCCAGCGGCTGGCACACGCATCTGAGCGTGCTGATCAACGTGCTGAACGGGGTCGAAACCGCCGATTTCTGGGCGAAGCTGGAGCACCTCGAGGCTGAATATGACAGGGCGCTGCCCGCATGACATTTTTGCTGCGTCAACGCCGGCGCACTACACTCCCGAAAGGATGACCTCGCATGAAACCGCGCTACGAAGGCAACCACAACATCGCCATGAAAGTTCCGCCGCACCAGTATGAGGCAACGGTCGCCTTCTACCGCGATGTGATCGGCCTGAAACCCCTCGACAACCACCCTCCCCATGTCGGGTTCCATTTCGGCTCGAACCAGCTGTGGATCGACCGGGTGCCCGGCATGAGCCAGGCGGAACTGTGGCTGGAAATTGCCGCCGACGATGCCGGTGCCGCTGCCACACACCTGGACGCTGCCGGCGTTGTCCGCTGCGACGCAATCGAGGCGCTGCCGGAGGGCCACCGGGATTTCTGGATTGCCAGTCCCTGCCAGATCGTCCACCACATATCGCAGAAGGGTGAAGGGTGGTAAGCGCTGACCGGCTACTATTGCCCGATCAGCGCTTGAACCTGCGCTCGAGCAGCAGGACCGTCTCGCCGGTATAATCGGCCGTGCCAATCCGGGCGAAGCCGGTCTTTTCCGCCACCCGGAGCGAAGCGGTGTTTTCCGGCGAAATGATGCACAGGGCCCGGTCCTGCCTGAAAAAACCGTCGCCCCACGCCGCAGCCGCCGCAAGCGCTTCACTGGCATAGCCCTTGCCATGGATTTCCGGTGCGAGGACCCAGCCCATCTCCGGCGTGTCGCCAAAGGGCGGTTCGATATCACGCAGGAAATTGGCAAAGCCGATATCGCCGACATAGCGGCCCGTGGCCTTGTCCTCGACCGCCCAGAATCCATAGCCGTTCAAAGTCCAGAGACCGGCATATTTGAGCAATCGGCCCCAGGAGGCCTCGCGGGTCGACGGCTTGCCCGAAATGAATTCATAAACCGCCGGTTGCGTCCACAGGCTGTGCAGCGCTTCAAAATCGTCCAGTCTGTGTGCGCGCAGAATGAGGCGTTCGGTTTCGACGATGGGCGTGGTGGTGGCGGTCATGGGGATTCCGTCTTCAACAATGATATTGGGTTTTCTGGAGATTATTGTTCATCAAGTCAAACGGCTTATCGCGTAAGCATATGCTTACCTTACAGGCGTTCCGGCATCACACCTCGATCGTCTGCAAGGCGGCAGCGATCCGGGCGGCCAGCCGTTCCGCCACCTCTTCCTTGCTCATGTCGGGCCACTCTTCGACGCCGGAACGCGTGACGATGCGCACGGCATTGCGGTCGCCGCCCATCACGCCGGTGGCGTGGCTGACATCGTTGGCAACGATCCAGTCGGCGCCTTTCTTGTCGAGCTTCTTCCGCGCATTGGCGAGCAGGTCCTGAGTCTCCGCAGCAAACCCCACCACGAGACGCGGGCGCTGCTTGCTGTGCCCGACCCCGGCGAGAATATCGGGGTTTTCCACCATCTGCAGGGCCGGGGCCGCCGCGCCCGGCTGCTTCTTGATCTTTTCGCCCGCTTCATTTGCCGTGCGCCAGTCGGCGACGGCAGCAACCATGACAGCCGCATCGGCGGGCAGCAACCGTTCCACGGCATCGCGCATGTCGCGCGCGGATTCCACATGGGTGACGAACACGCCCTCGGGGTCCGCAATCGTGACCGGCCCGGAGACCAGATGCACCGTTGCACCCAGCCGCGCCAGGGCCGCGGCGATGGCATGGCCCTGCTTGCCGGAAGAGCGGTTGGCGATGTAGCGCACGGGATCGATGGGCTCGTGCGTCGGGCCGGAGGTCATGACAATGGTCTTGCCGGCAAGCGGTTTCGGCGTGATATCCAGCAGCGTTTCAATCGCGGCGACGATCTCCAGTGGCTCAGCCATGCGCCCGGCACCCGCCTCGCCGCTTTCGGCCATCTCGCCGCTGTTCGGCCCGACAAAGCGGATGCCGTCATTGGCAAGGGTCGTTCGGTTGCGCCGTGTTGCGGGATGATTCCACATTCTCGGGTTCATGGCCGGTGCAATCAGGACGGGCTTGTCGGTCGCCAGGAGTACCGCCGAGGCGAGATCATTGGCCAGACCACCCGCCATTTTTGCCATGAGATCCGCCGTTGCCGGAGCAACGACAATGAGATCCGCTTCACGCGACAGGCGGATATGCCCGACATCGTGCTCGTCCTCACGGGAGAACAGGTCGGTAAAGACCTTGTCCGCGGCCAGTGCACCGACGGACAGGGGCGTGACAAATTCTTCCGCTGCCTTGGTCAGCACCGGGCGCACATGCGCACCCCGCTCACGCAGGCGGCGGATCAGATCGAGACATTTATAGGCGGCAATGCCGCCGCCGATGATGAGAAGAATATGCCGCCCCGCAAGCGGTCCGGTAGCCAGCCCTGATAAGGGTGCCGAGATCTGGGTGATGGAAGGGCCGGCATGCACATCCAGTGCCGCAAGCAGGAGGCGCACCTCCTCTTCCATCGACCGGCCGTGGGCGGCAGCGCGCAGCCGCAGCTTTTCCTTGGTCGCGTCATCGAGATTGCGGATGGTTATGCTCGCCATATGATTGCACTTCCCATGGATTGATCGCATCAAGTGCAATCATTGCAATCACATTAGCGCAATTGAGCTCAGACAAGAAGGGTGTAAGTGATGATAACCAGACAGATTGCAATCACCCACAGCGCCACACGGCCGGAACGGGTATGCCGCGCCTCCGCCCTGCCGATGGCCTTTGCCGTCTCGTCATCGAAGCGGAAACCCTGCTCCGCCATCCGGTCCATCTCTTTCGACAGGCGGTCAGCGCGCGCGACCAGCTCGGGCGCCTGACGGGCGAGATGCAGCAGGGCGCCGACGCCCTCGCGCGCATCGGCAAGAATTCCCTGCGGACCGAGATTGCGGCGGATCCAGTCGCCCACGACAGGTTCGGAGGCTTTCCACATGTTGAAATGCGGATCGAGCGTGCGGGAGACGCCTTCCACCACCACCATGGTCTTTTGCAGCATGACCAGTTCAGGCCGGGTTTCCATATCGAAAAGCTCGGTGACCTCGAACAGCAGGGTCAGGAGCTTAGCCATGGAAATGGTTTCCGCAGGCTGGCCATGAATCGGCTCGCCAATGGCACGGATAGCCTGGGCAAAGCTCGCCACGTCGTGGTGATGCGGCACATAGCCCGCCTCGAAATGCACCTCGGCGACACGGACATAGTCACGCGTGATGAAGCCGTAGAGGATTTCCGCGAGAAACCGCCGTTCCTTCTTGCCGAGCCGCCCGGTAATGCCGAAATCCACGGCAACGATGTGCCCGCGATCATCGACGAACATGTTGCCGGGATGCATGTCGGCATGAAAGAAACCATCCCGCAATGTATGGCGCAGGAAGGACTGGATCAGCGTTTCGGCAAGACCGACAAGATTGTGACCGGCGGCGCGCAGGCCATCGATATCCGACATCTTGATGCCGTCGATCCACTCGAGCGTCAGCACATCGCGCCCCGTGCGCTCCCAATCGACGGTCGGCACGCGGAAGCCCGGATCGTTCTTGGTGTTCTCGCCGATTTCCGAAAGCGCAGCCGCTTCCAGCCGCAGATCCATCTCGATCCGCGTCGTCTGCGCCAGGGTGCGCGTCACTTCGATCGGCCGCAGGCGGCGCGTTGCAGGCACGTAGCGTTCCTGCCATTGCGCCACCATAAAAAAGCTTTCCAGATCATTGTTGAAGCGCTGGCGTACGCCCGGCCGGACAACCTTGACGGCAACCTTGCGGTCCTCGCCGCCCGTTCTGACATAGGCTGGGTGGACCTGCGCGATGGATGCGGCAGCAATTGGTTCGCCAAGACTTACATAGAGATCATCGACGGAGCGTCCGAGCGAGCCCTCTATGGCCTTGACCGACGCTTCCATCGGGAAGAAATCGAGCTGATCCTGCAGCAGAGCGAGATCATCGGCCACTTCGGTGCCGACCACATCCGGCCGTGTCGCCAGGAACTGGCCCAGCTTGACGTAGGACGGCCCAAGCTTGTTGATGGCGCGCGACATGCGCTCGGAACGGCGGGCCGTGCGGGCGCGCCGCCTTGCCAGCAACCCGGCGATGCGGTGGCCGAATGCGGGAAGGCCGCTCAGGCCTTCGGCGGGCAGTGCGGAAATAACGCCTTCGCGCGTCATGATCCATCCGGCCCGGATCAGGCGAAATGTTGCGGTAAACTTACTCATTCAGAACGTCACAATTTCCAGCCGGAATGCAGGGCAGCGATACCGCCGGTAAAGTTGCGCCAGCTCACCCGCTCGAAACCTGCTGTGCGGATCATCTCGGCGAAATCCGCCTGGCGGGGGAATTTGCGGATGGATTCCACCAGATACTGGTAGGAATCGGCATCCCCCGTGACCGCCTTGCCGATTTTCGGAATCGCATTGAACGACCAGGCGTCGTAAATCTTGTCGAGAACCGGCAGTTCCACCTCGGAAAATTCAAGGCAGAGGAAGCGGCCGCCCGGCTTCAGCACACGATAGGCTTCCGCCAGAGCGCGGTCGATATGCGGCACGTTGCGAATGCCGAAGGCGATGGTATAGGCATCGAAGCTGGCATTCTCGAATGGCAGTTCCTCGGCATTGGCTTCAACAAACTCGGTATTATCGGCAAGGCCTTTTTTCGCCGCGCGGTCACGGCCGACACCCAGCATCGAGCCGTTGATGTCGAGCACGGTGGCATGGGCATTGCGATTCGAAGCTTCGACGATGCGGAAGGCGATATCACCCGTGCCGCCGGCGACATCGAGTGTCTTCCAGTTCGATGTCTTGGACGGGGCAAGCCAGGCGATCATCGAATCTTTCCAGACGCGGTGCAGCCCGCCGGACATCAGATCGTTCATCACATCGTAGCGCTTGGCGACGCGATGAAACACGTCATTGACGCGTGTCTGCTTTTCTCCGTCGCCGACATCCTGAAAACCGAAGGATGTTTCCATGCCGCCATGGGCACCGGTGCGTTGCTGGCTCATTGTGCTACCTGCTGATCTCTTTTGCGGGCGGAGCATAGAAGATTGAAACGCAGAAGGCTATTGTCTGTTGCGCGATGAAGCGACGCGCTGCACATTTTGTCGAATGGAGACCGCCCATGGTGTTGAAGGCCGAACTGCATTGTCACGTCGAAGGCGCAGCCTCTCCCGCCCTCGTCGAGCGAAAAGCCGGCAAATATGGCGCCGATGTTTCGGCCTTCATCGTTGACGGCAGATTCGTCTGGCACGACTTCACCTCCTTCCTGCGCGCCTATGATCAGGCCTCGGCACTGTTCCGCACGCAAGAGGATTACGCGGATCTGACCGAGGATTACCTGTTGTCCCTCAGCGCACAGGACGCGATCTATTCGGAAGTATTCATCTCCACCGACCATGCGATCAGCGCCGGGCTTTCGCCGCGCGCCTATATCGAGGGGCTGGCGGAAGGCATGCGGCGCGCCAAGACGGCCACCGGCATCGAATCGCGCATGATCGCCACGGGCCTGCGCCACAAGGGGCCGGACGCCGTGATGGAAGCGGCAAGATACATCGCCGAAAATCCGCATCCGCTGGTGACCGGGTTCGGCATGGCAGGCGATGAACGCATGCATCACCCCCGAGATTTTGCCCGGGCTTTCGATATCGCCCGCGATGCCGGACTGGGCATCACCGTGCACGCGGGCGAGCTTTCCGGCTGGGAAAGCGTTGCCGGCGCGCTCGATGCGATCAGGCCGTCGCGCATCGGCCATGGCGTGCGCGCCATCGAGAACCCGGATCTGGTGCGGCGGCTGGCGGCGGAGCAAATCCTTCTGGAATGCTGCCCCGGCTCCAATATTTCACTGCAGGTTTACGCCGATTTCCCGTCCCATCCCTTTCCCATGCTGGCCAAGGCTGGCGTGCCGGTCACGCTGAATTCCGACGACCCGCCCTATTTCCATACGGATCTGAGCCGTGAATATGACATTGCTGCCGAATTCTTCGGCTGTGACGACGACGCCTTGACGGAGATCACGCGCACGGCGCTCAAGGCCGCCTATATCGATGAAACCACGCGAAACGCCCTGATTGAGCGCCTCGACGACGACAAAACTGTGCGTGCCGGGGATGCGGACTTTGCGGGATCGGTTGCAAGCAGCTAAGGTCGGGGAAAATTCGAGTAGGAGTTCTCCATGGGCGTTACGATCGTTTCCCACCCGCTTGTCCAGCACAAGCTCACCATCATGCGCGACAAGGATACATCCACGGCGGGATTCCGGCGGCTGCTCAAGGAAATCTCGCTGCTGCTGTGCTACGAGGTGACGCGCGATCTCGAACTGACCACCATCCGTATCCAGACGCCGATGATGGAAATGGATGCGCCGGTGCTGGAAGGCAAGAAGCTGGTCTTCGCCTCGATCCTGCGCGCCGGCAACGGCCTGCTCGAAGGCATGCTCGACCTGGTGCCCGCCGCGCGCGTGGCGCATATCGGCCTGTACCGCGATCACGACACGCTGCAGCCGGTGGAATATTACTTCAAGGCACCGGAAGATATCGTCAACCGGCTGATCATCGTCGTTGACCCGATGCTGGCGACCGCCAATTCGGCCATCGCGGCAATCCAGAAATTGAAGGATCGCGGCGCAACCAATATCCGCTTCCTCTGCCTGCTTGCGGCACCGGAAGGCATCGAGCGCTTCACCAAGGCCCATCCCGATGTGCCGGTATTCACCGCGGCCATCGACAGCCACCTGAATGAAAAGGGCTACATCATGCCGGGCCTCGGTGATGCCGGTGACCGCATGTACGGGACGAAGTAGGTCTGCCGCAAGAACACCGTGCGTGGTTCGACAAGCTCACCATGAGGGAAGTGGTTTGGCTGCAATCCTCGCCCTCCCTTATGGTGAGCTCGTCGAACCACGCACACTGCAGATGCAGCGAATTTTATGCTCCGCCGATGCGGCGCAGGACGGGATTGACCGTGCGCGGCTTGCGGCCGGAGAAACCATAGGCGGCAAGAATGGCGCGGGCGGCTGCCTCGGCATCGCTCTGGCTGCGCGCGTGGACAAGGGCAATCGGATCGCCCGCTTCCATCAGCGCACCGACCGGCTGCAGCGCCGTGATGCCCACCGCGTGGTCAACCGGGTCCTGCGGACGGATGCGCCCGCCGCCCAGCGCGACAACGGCGACACCCATCGCCCGGGTTTCCACCGACGCGACATATCCTGCCTGCGGTGCCTTCACTTCCAGCGTCACCGGGGCAACCGGCAGATAATGGCGGGCGCGGGAGACGAAGTCGGTGGGTCCGCCAAGCCCGGCAACCATGCGGCCAAAGACCTCCGCTGCCTTGCCTGAATTCAGGGCTTCCCGCGCCCTGTCCATGGCGGCCTTGGGACTGGCGGCAAGCTTGGCCGAAACCAGCATTTCCGCAACCAGCGCCAGCGTCACCGCTTCAAGGCGTGGATCCCGGAGATCGCCGGTCAGGAAATCCACGGCATTGAGCACTTCCACGGCATTGCCTGCGGCAAGTGCCAGCGGCTCGTTCATGTCGGTCAGCAAAGCGGTGGTGGTCAGTCCCGCGCCGCTTGCCACCGCAACAATGCTTTCGGCCAGGGCCACGGCATCGCGGCTGCGCGCCATGAATGCGCCATTGCCCGATTTCACATCGAGCACCAGCGCATTGAGCCCGGCCGACAGTTTTTTCGACAGGATGGACGCGGTGATCAGCGGGATCGATTCGACCGTGGCGGTGACATCGCGAATGGAATAGAAGCGCTTGTCGGCAGGTGCGAGATTGGCAGTCTGGCCGATGATGGCGCAACCGACCTCGTGCACGACCTTGCGGAACAGCGCATTGTCCGGCTGGCTGCGATAGCCGGGGATCGAATCCATCTTGTCGAGCGTGCCGCCGGTATGGCCAAGGCCGCGCCCGGAAATCATCGGCACATAGGCCCCGCACGCGGCGGCAATGGGCGCAAGCATCAATGAGACGTTGTCGCCGACACCGCCGGTCGAATGCTTGTCGACAGCCGGGCCCGGCAGATCGGACCAATCGAGAATATCGCCGGAATCGCGCATGGCGAGCGTCAGGGCGACCGCTTCGTCGCGCTTCATGCCGTTGAAGAAAACCGCCATGGCAAAGGCGGCAACCTGCCCTTCGGTGATGGCGCCCGAGCTCATGGCGTTGACGAAGGCGGTGATATCCGCCGCATCGAGCGCATGCCCATCGCGTTTGCGGCGGATGATTTCCTGCGGCAGCAACATGATCAGCCGATCTCCCGGACCAGCGCCCGGATAATTGTCTGCAGGCGCGCACCGCCCTTCGGCGCGACATCCTTGGTTTCCTCGTGCGAGAGCTCCGCCCCCGTCATCCCCGCACCGTAATTGGTGATGACCGAACAGGCGGCAACCCGCAGACCGAAGAAGCGGGCGAGAATGACTTCAGGCACCGTCGACATTCCAACCGCATCGGCGCCGAGCGTGCGTGCCATGCGGATTTCCGCCGGTGTTTCGAACGAGGGGCCGGAGAACCACATATAGACGCCCATCGGCAGCTTCTCGCCCACCTCACCGGCGGCGATGACAAAGGCATCCTTGAGCTTCTTGTCGTAGGCAGCGGTCATGCCGACAAAGCGCTGATCGGAGGCTTCGCCGATCAGCGGATTGAGCCCGGAATAGTTGATGTGATCGTCAATCAGCATGACGCTGCCCGGCGCAAGGTCGTGGCGCCCCGAGCCCGCCGCATTGGTCAGGATCAGCATTTCGATGCCAAGGTCGGCCAGCGCCGCCATGACCGGGCGCATGACCGCGGCATCGCCCTTTTCGTAGTAGTGGGCGCGGCCCGCCAGCATCAGCACCGGCTTGCCGGAGAGATAGCCGGCAACGACTTCCCCGGCATGGCCGGAGACACCGCTGTGGGGGAACCCCGGCAGATCGGCATAGGGAATGCGGATGGCATTCTCGACCGCATCCACGAGGGATCCCAGACCGGACCCGAGGACGAGCGCGACACGCGGCGCCAGGCCCTGCAACTTGTGGATGAGCGCTCCGGTGGCAGGCGCAATCATGCGGCACTTCCTTTTCCCAGAACTTCCGCTTCAAAGCCGTAGGGGAAAATCTCCTTCATCGTCAGCGTTTCGACGACGCCGTTGTTGTCGCACAGGTGCAGGCGCGTCTCGGGACCGGCGAACTCCGCCAGCCGCTGGCGGCAGCCGCCGCAGGGCGTGCATTTCGCCTTCTTTTCTGCAACCACGAGAATATCTGTGATTGTACCGCCGCCGCCCATGACGAAATGCGACAGGGTGGTGGTTTCGGCGCACCATCCCTCCGGATAGGAAATGACTTCGATGTTGCAGCCGGAATAAATCCGGCCATCGCTGGTGCGCACGGCAGCGCCCACCGGGAACTGCGAATAGGGCGCATGGGCTTTCTGCATGGCCGCAAAGGCGGCATCGAACAGGTCTGTATTCATTCTATCGCTCTTTCACATAGGCCACACCACCCGCCTTGGGCGGAATTGCCTTGCCGATGAAACCGGCCAGCAGCACGATGGTGAGAATATAGGGCAAGGCCTGCATCAGTTGCACGGGAACCTCACCGATGAGTGGCAGGGGATGCCCCTGCATGCGGATGGCGATGGCATCGAGAAAGCCGAAGAGCAGGCAGGCAAACATGGCGTGGACCGGCCGCCACTTGGCGAAGATCAGGGCGGCAAGCGCGATATAGCCCTTGCCAGCGGTCATATCCTTGACGAAACCCGCCCCTTGCGCTGTTGCCAGATAGGCACCGGCGATGCCGCAGAGCAAGCCGCAGCAGATCACCGCGCGGTAACGCAGCCACGGCACGGAAATGCCAGCCGTATCCACCGCAGCCGGGTTTTCGCCGACCGCGCGCAGGCGCAGGCCGAAGCGCGTGCGGTACAGCACCCACCAGGTGAACGGCACCAGCAGGAAGGCGAGATAGACCAGCACGGAGTGACCGGAAATCAGCTCGGAATAGATCGCGCCGATGACAGGAATGCCGTTCAGCGTTTCCACGCCCGGCAGGTCGATCGGGTTGAAGCGCGCGGCGTTGGGCAGCGACGGCGTGCGCCCGCCCTGCTGGAACCAGGCCTGGCCGAGAATGACGGTGGTGCCGGCGGCAATGAAGTTGATGGCAACGCCCGAAACGATCTGGTTGCCGCGATGGGTGATGGAGGCAAAGCCATGCACCAGCCCCAGCGCAACGGAAACCACAACGGCCGCGAGCAGCCCAGCATAGGCCGAGCCCGAATAGGTGGCCGCGGCGCCTGCCGCGAAGGCGCCGGCAAGCATCTTGCCTTCCAGACCGATATCGAAAATACCGGCACGTTCGGAATAGAGCCCGGCAAGACAGGCCAGCAGCAGCGGCACGGAGAGGCGGATCGTTGAATCGAGAACCTGCAGGACGACGGTGAAGCTATCCATTATTGACCTCCCTCGGCGGCAACGGCCGGTGTGGACTGGCGCTTCGTCCGGGCGAACCGCTGCAGAACGCGCAACAGGGTCGGGCGGAACATGTGCTCCAGCGCGCCGGCAAAC
Organism: uncultured Phyllobacterium sp.; assembly: GCF_902479695.1. Lineage (NCBI taxonomy): Bacteria > Pseudomonadati > Pseudomonadota > Alphaproteobacteria > Hyphomicrobiales > Phyllobacteriaceae > Phyllobacterium > uncultured Phyllobacterium sp. Next base: position 113,918 of record NZ_CABSQF010000011.1, read on the forward strand.
AGGATCACCAGGCCCTGGATGATGACGATCATGTCGCGGGAAATATTGGGCATATCGAAGGCGATTTCCGCACCGCCCTGGTAGAGCATGCCGAACAGGATGGCGGCGAGAACGATGCCCGCCGGATGCGAACGTCCCATCAGCGCCACGGCAATGCCGACGAAACCGGCGCCGGCGACGAAATCAAGCTGCACGCGGTGCTGCGCCCCCATGATCGGGTTCAGCGCCATCATGCCGGCCAGCGCGCCCGATATCATCATGGTGATGACGATGATCCTGACTTCGCCGATACCGGCATAGCGCGCGGCCTTGGGGCTGTAGCCCATGGTGCGGATTTCATAGCCGAGCTTGGTGCGCCAGATGAGCACCCAGACAAGGAATGCGGCAACCAGCGCCAGGAGGAAGCTGATATTGAGCGGTGCGGAGCGCATGTTCAGCCCGATCAGGCTGAGCAGCCAGCCGAGGCCCGGCAATTGCCCGCCATCACCGAAGACACGGGTTTCCGGCGCCTGCGTGCCCGACGCCTTGAGATATCCCACCAGCAGATAGACCATGATGCTGGCGGCAATGAAGTTGAACATGATCGTGGTGATGACCACGTGCGAGCCGCGCTTGGCCTGCAGCCACGCCGGAATGAGGGCCCAGAGCGCGCCGACCAGCCCCGAGGCAATGATGGCCAGCGGAAAGGTGATCCACCAGGGCAGGACATTGCCGAGGCCAAGACCGACCACCGCAACGCCGAGGCCGCCAATATAGGCCTGCCCCTCGCCGCCGATGTTGAACAGGCCGCAATGGAACGCCACCGCGACGCAAAGGCCGGTGAAAATGAAGTTCGTCGCATAATACAGCGTGTAGCCGACACCATCGCCGGAGCCGAAGGCGCCCTTGACCATCAGGACGGCGGCATCGATCGGGCTTTCGCCGACCAGCAGAACGACGAGGCCCGCAACAAAAAAGGCCACGATCAGATTGATCAGCGGCAGCAGGCCATAGTCAGCCCAGGCGGGCAGTTTGGCAAAGGGCTGGCTCATGGCAGGGCCTCGATGATGGCGTCGGAGGTGGAGATTTTGGCATATTCGCCATCAAGAACGGACAGCGCCAGCGCGTGAACATCTTCCGCGCTCCAGCTCTTGCCGCGATGATCGGTGCGATCGATGCTGGCCACGGCGTCCTCGGGGACGATCACTTCAAAGCCGAGATTGGCCGCCATGCGCACGGTCGCATCAACGGAGTTTTCGAGAAGAACACCCGTTACCACGAGGCTGTGCACCTGCAGTTCGTCGAGCACGTCCATCAGATCGGTGCCGATGAAGGCATTGTTGGTGCGCTTGTCAACCACGGGCTCGCCCACCTGCGGCGCCACCTCGGGCTTGAAATCATTGCCCGGCGTGCCGGGGCGATAGGGCGATGCCGGATCGGTGGAATCGTGCTTGATATGGACGACCGGCAGGCGGCGCTCCCGCCATGCGCCGAGCAGCCGGGCAATCTGCGCCTCGGCTTCCGGCTGGCCGCGGCGGCCCCATTTCGGATCATCGATGGCATTCTGCACATCGATGACGAGAAGTGCCTGGGTGGTGGTCATTCCGCCGCCTCCTGATTTTCAACGCCAGCCATCAGAAGACCCAGCTCGCCTTCGCTCGCATCCGCGTCGCGTTCTCCGACGATGCGTCCGGCAAACATCACCAGAATGCGGTCGGACAGGGAGCGGATTTCATCCAGTTCAACCGAAACGAGCAGCACGGCCTTGCCCGCATCGCGCATCTCGATGATCCGCTTGTGGATGAATTCAATCGCACCAACGTCAACACCGCGCGTTGGCTGGCCGATGATCAGCACGCCCGGGTCACGCTCGATCTCGCGGGCCAGGACGATCTTCTGCTGGTTACCGCCGGAAAAATTCGCCGTCTTCAGGCGCGGATCGCTCGGGCGGATGTCATATTTCTCGATCTTCTTGCGTGCATCAGCCTTGATGGCGTCGATATCGAGGAATGGCCCATTCAGATAGAGCGGATCATCGTGGTAGCCGAGGATGGAATTCTCATATTCCTCGAAGGCAAGAACCAGCCCCATGTGATGCCGGTCTTCCGGCACATGGGCGAGGCCGCGATCGCGCAATTCGCCCGGATCGGCCGCGCCCGTAATATCGATGACCTGCCCGTCCAGGAGCACGCGGCCGGACACGGCCGTGCGAATGCCGGCGACCGTCTCGATCAGCTGCGACTGGCCATTGCCCGCCACACCGGCAATGCCGACGATTTCGCCGGCGCGAACCGTAAAGGACGCATTGTCGACCATGACCACGCCGCGGCTGTCGCGCACCGTGAGATTTTCCACCGAGAGCTTGACCTCGCCCGGTTTGGCTTCGCCTTTCTGCACCCGCAGGAGAACCCGGCGTCCGACCATCAGTTCGGCCAGTTCCTCGACCGTCGTCTCCGCGGTCTTGCGCGTTGCCACCACCGAACCCTGGCGCATGACCGAAACATTGTCGGTGACAGCCATGATCTCACGCAGCTTGTGGGTGATGAGGACGATGGTTTTGCCCTGCGCCTTGAGCTGCTCCAGAATACGGAACAGGTGATCGGCTTCAGCCGGCGTCAACACACCGGTCGGCTCGTCGAGCACCAGAATATCAGCGCCGCGATACAGCGCCTTGAGGATTTCAACACGCTGCTGCAGACCGACCGGCAATTCCTCGATCAGCGCATCCGGATCGACATCCAGCTGGTATTCCTGTTCCAGCCGCTTCAGCTCGGCGCGGGCCTTGGCAATGCCCCGCTTCAGGAGCAGTGCGCCCTCGACACCGAGCATGACATTTTCAAGCACGGTGAAATTTTCAACCAGCATGAAATGCTGATGCACCATGCCGATGCCCAGCCCGATGGCCGCATTGGGATCGCTGATCCTGACCGGCGCGCCATTGATGCGGATTTCGCCATTATCGGCCTGATAAAACCCGTAGAGAATGGACATAAGCGTGGACTTGCCAGCGCCATTTTCCCCGATAATACCGTGAATAGTGCCTTTTTCGACGCGCAAATGAATGTCGCGATTGGCGTGAACTGCACCAAACCGCTTATCAATTCCAACAAGTTCAATCGCCGGTTCTGCCATGTCCCCATCCGCTGTTGATCAGCTTTTTATCGTTCCGAACTTTTGACCCTAGAGCAAAGAAAAATCAAATGGAACCGGTTCCGTTGGGTCCCCGATTGCTCGTTCACCGGATTTTTTACTTTTTAGTCAAGAATTGCACATTTCCCGTTCCGTAGCGGGCCTCGACAAACCGGGCCCGGCTCTGGCAATCTCCTGACATGGCCGACATCATCGCTCCCTTCGCTTTCCACACCACGCCGCGCATCGTCTTTGCGGCAGGCGCCAGCGGCGATATCGCCGCGCACCTGCGCATAAAGCCCAGCGACCGGCTGCTTGTCGTCACGGATGCCACCATCCTGGCCCTTGGACTGGCGCAACCGGCCATTGCCAGCCTGCAAGCCGCCGGAGCCGATATCACGGTGTTCGGCGAGGTGGAAGCGGATCCATCGCTCGATACACTGCTGAATGCCGTGGACGTGGCCCGGGAGAACAGCGCGAACCATGTGCTCGGCTTTGGCGGCGGTTCCTCGCTGGATGTGGCCAAACTCGTCGCGCTGCTCGCAGGTTCAAATGAAAATCTCGACGATGCCTGGGGCGTGGGCAATGCCAGGGGACCGCGCCTGAAATTGACGCTTGTTCCCACCACCGCCGGAACCGGCTCCGAGATGACGCCGGTTTCCATCATCACCGTCGGCAGCAATGAAAAACGCGGCGTCTCGTCACCGCTCATCCTGCCCGACGTGGCGCTGCTTGACCCGGACCTCACCCTCGGGCTTCCGCCGCATGTTACGGCGGCGACGGGCATCGACGCCATGGTGCATGCCATCGAGGCCTATGCCTCCAAGAACGCCAACAACAATCCACTCTCCCGGGCGCTGGCCGTCGAGGCCTTGCGGCTTCTCGGCGCGAATATCGAGACCGCAGTTTTCCATGGCCGGGACAAGGCGGCGCGTTCGGCCATGCTGCTCGGTTCGATGCTGGCCGGACAGGCCTTCGCCAACTCCCCCGTTGCCGCTGTCCACGCGCTTGCCTACCCCATCGGCGGGACCTTCCATGTGCCGCACGGCTTGTCCAACGCCTTGGTTTTGCCCCATGTGCTGCGGTACAACGCGGCCGATTCGATGAATGGGGCGGCAACACACTATGCTGCATTGGCGCCGCATGCTTTCGCCGGTATCGATGTGTCAGGAGGGGCAGAGCGCATCTGCAACAGGTTTATCGACCGCCTCGCTGGCCTCTCGGCCCAGCTGGGGCTGCAGACGCGGCTGCGCGATGTCGGCATTGGCGAGGGCGATCTGCCTGTGATGGCGGCCGATGCCATGAAACAGGGGCGGCTCCTCGTCAACAACCCGCGGGATGTGACCGAGGCCGATGCCTTGGCGATCTACAGAACGGCCTGGTAACGGAGAGAGAAATGACCGCTGATACGGACCGTGTCACCAGCCTGGAAATCCTGGTGACGGAACAGGAAAAAACCATTGAAGAGCTTTCTGCCCAGATTGCCGAACAATGGACAGTGATCGAAGCCATGCGCCGGAAGCTCGATGCCTTGACGGACCGCTTCCTTGTTCTCGAAGAACAAACCACGCCGGACATTCCGGTGACCAAACCACCCCACTGGTAGGCCGGATATTCCATGATTACCGTAGAACCCTTGGAAAATCGCCCCGAGCTTGTTCCCGTATGCGCGCGCTGGAATTTTCATGAATGGGGCCATGCCGATGGCCGGAGCATGGAGCAGACCATCGACGCCTTCATGGAGCTGCTGGCGCCCGGCAGCCGGCAGAAAGCCTTTGTCGCGCTCGTGTCCGGCTTTCCCTCCGGACTGGTGCTTCTGATCGACAATGATCTCGACAGCCATGCCCATCTCACGCCCTGGCTGGCCAGCCTGTATGTCGACCCTGCCTTCCGCAACAAGGGTGTCGGAAAGCAGTTGATCGCGGCGGCGGAAAATGCTGCCCGCGATCAAGGCCATTCAGAGCTTTATCTCTACACGGACAAGCCCGACTACTACCGCGCCGCCGGCTGGAAACATCACGAAGCGCTGGCCGGCGAGAACGCTGGAATGGCGATCCTCAATCGCGCCCTCTGATCAGATCCTGTGCGTCTTGAACGCCTCGACGATCAGCTTCATGCCCAGCGCGCCCATGACAGCCCCGGCGCCGCGGTCGATCCATGCCTTGAACCCGGCATAGGCCGCACGGGCTCTTGTCGTCGAAAACATGGTGGCAACGAGCGTGTACCAGCCCGTCTCAATCAGAAACACCATGGGCGGCAGCGCCAGCAACAGCCAGAGCGGTGCGTCAGCGGGCAACAGCGCGGCAAAGAGGCTGGCATAGAAAATTGCTGTCTTGGGATTGCTCAATTGGGTCATCAGGGCAAAGGAGAATGACCGGGCCAGCGACATATGCCCGCCGGTTCCCGTCAAAGCCAGGGGTTCGGATGCATTGCTCCAGATGCGAATGGCAATATAGATCAGATAGGCCCCGCCGGCGACTTTCAGGATCAGATAAAGCCATTCGACCTGCATCAGCAGGGCGGTCAGCCCCAGAACGGCCAAACAGCAAAAAATCGCGCCGCCTATGCCCATGCCCAGCGCGGCCGCCACGCCGTGCAAACGCGGCGAGGTGATGGCAATGCGGGAAACCAGGACAAAGCTTGGGCCGGGGCTCATCGCGCCCAGCAGCAGAACCCCAAGAATGGTGAAGAAAACGGCGATCGCAGACATGGGATGATCTCCAATGTGCGTCAGTGACGCGGAGCGGCATATTCTCATGTTTCATGGATAAAACAAGCAGACCCGACGCCCAAAACAAAGCCGCCGGTCTTGCAACCGGCGGCCCGTCAGATCGGTGAAACATCAGCCCTTGTAGGGGCAGGCATTGTCCGTGTTGTAGTTGTGAACCTTGACCTTGCCCGAAATGATATCGGCCTTTGCCGCCTCGACGGCCTTCTTGACATCGTCGGTCAGCAGCTTGGCGTTGTTTTCATCGGCGGCATAGTCGACGCCGCCTTCCTTGACGCCGAGAACATTGACGCCGGCGGTGAACTTGCCGTCCGCGCCGTCCTTGAACGCGTTGTAGGTGGCCACGTCGACGCGCTTCATCATCGAGGTCAGAACCTTGCCCGGATGCAGGCCGTTCTGGTTGGAATCGACGCCGATACCAAGCTTGTTCGCATCGGCAGCCGCCTGCAGCACACCGATACCGGTGCCGCCGGCCGCCGCGAAGATCACGTCAGAGCCCTGATCCATCTGCGACTTGGCAATTTCACCACCCTTGGCAGGGTCGTTCCAGGCGGCAGGCGTGTCGCCTGTCATGTTCTGGATGACCTTGGCAGCCGGATTTGTCGCCTTCACGCCGCCGACATAGCCGCAGGCAAAGTTGCGGATCAACGGCACATCCATGCCGCCGACAAAGCTGACCGTGCCGCTCTTCGAGGTCTTGGCGGCGATAACGCCAACGAGATAGGAACCTTCATTGTCGTTGAAGACAACCGACCGCACGTTTGGCTTGTCGACAACCGCATCGATGATGACGAATTTCGTATCCGGAAATTCCGTCGAGACCTTTTCAATGGCCGCAGCAGCGGAGAAACCGGCGATCACGATCGGCGAGTTGCCATCGGAAGCGAATTTGCGCAGAGCCTGTTCGCGCTGGGCTTCGTTCTGGATTTCGAACTCGCGGAATTTTACGCCGGATTCCTTGGTGTATTTTTCTGCGCCATGAAACGCAGCCTCGTTGAAGGATTTGTCGAATTTGCCGCCGAGATCGAAGATCAAGGCAGGTTTGTTGTCCGCGGCATAGGCCGAGAAGGACATGGCTGTGGCAGCCAGCAGACCAAGAACAATACGCTTCATTTGATACCAACCCTCTGGATTTTGTTAAGCAGGACCGGCATTCCGCCGGTTCCGGACTGTGTTGCGGCCCATCCCGTCACAGCCGCCCCGAAAGCAATCTTGCACGGCTCACGGCAAAATTCACGCGGAATTTTGCCTCCCGGTCAAATATTGCGAAATAACCAAGCCCTATCAGTACCTTATGCAGATTTCGCCTGTGGAACAGGGCAAGCTATGCCCGCTGCCGCGCAGGCCGCGACAGACTACCGGATTCCTGGCGGGATCGCGCCTCAACGCGCGGCAAAGCGGCCGGCACGGTTTTCACGCCGGTAGCCCAGGCTATAGAGAAGCAGGGCCAGGATGGCGAAAACGACGAAGGTGGGCGTTGCAAGAATCCACAGCATCAGCGGGTCCCACAGCACGGGATAGAGACGGGCCTTGAAATAGGCCTCGACGACGCCGAGGGATGAGACGGAGAGCGATTGCCAGCTTTCCTGCAAGGGGGTGGTCACCAGATGCGACGCCCCCACGGACCGCGCCGCGTCGAGAACCGCAGCGATGATTGCCATGGCAAGCGCAATATAGGCAAAAAGCCTCAATACAGGTCGGATCACGTCTTTCTCCAAAGTCATCGGCCGGTACCATCAGGCGCCGGGAAAACGGTATTCTAGCGTGGAACGCCTACCGGTTGAATGCAAACTTACCGGCATTTTGGGACCGAACGATGAAGTTTCCCTGAAAATTCGCAGCAATTTCAGTGACAAAGGAATGAAATTATGCCAAAGCGCATTTATGTTGAAATAGGTGTTGAACAAGAGCCTGTTCTGACTATAGTGCGCGCCGCACGGGGTCGTTGTTGGCTAACCATCTTCAAGTGACTCGCGCAAACTCCAAAGACTGAGTGACCGATGGTTGACGGTGCTCCTGAGCCGGGTTTTCCGGCTGAGAACGACCAACCCGACCGGCCCCATGCCGGACGAATTGCGGAGAGGTGGCCGAGTGGTTGAAGGCGCACGCCTGGAAAGTGTGTTTACGTCAAAAGCGTAACGCGGGTTCGAATCCCGCTCTCTCCGCCATCTATTCTTTATCACATAAATCACAACAAATTCAAGGCCTTACCGAAGAGCCCCATTTGTTTGGTGCCCCACTTTGGTGCCCCCAAATAATTGTCCGTCGAAGGAAGATGCTGTTATCTTCCGACATAGGGCGCGATACCTTGACTGTTGGCCTGTTGGGAGCTCCACTCTCCTGTAGAGAAGGAGCGAGATAAAATGCAGCCTGAGTCGCAGTGGGCAGGCCGAATCTTCGGCACCAATACCGGCAATCTGTTCTGTCAGATCAAAGCCCAAGGGGCGGGATTAGTTGCAACAATCCGCTTCATGGATGATGTTTATGGGTTGGCAATATATGAGGCGACTGGGAGCTTTGATGGCTCAAATTTAGAGCTTAAAGGCGTGCCGAAGCAAGGGCCGCAGAATGTTGAGCTTGGTCCGATTGTTATAACCGGCAAACTTGGACCGAACGGTGAGATCAGAGGGAATTGGCAAAGTGAAATCGGCACCGCTGGTACTTTTCTGTTGCACCCCCACAACGCTAGCGCGGAGCCTGCAACTGAGACAATTGATCTCAGCGAACAACTTCATACAGCTCGGAGTGAAGTCGGGGCTGTCCGATTATACGGTCCAGACCTGAGAGAACTTATTGCAGCGGTCCAAAAGGATTTCGGGCACGAGCGAACAATCGTGACGTATCAAGACGATGGAACCGAAAAAGCAGTCTATAGTTCAGAGTTTCTAAAGAAAATCCCCTCGCAAACGCGGCTTAAATATCTGCGTCTCTATATTCAGGACAAAGATATAGGAAATTTGAACAAGATTGCCTCCGTCGAATTGAATGCCGACGGCCCAAATCAGATTACCGTACAAGGTGGCCAGGAAACTTGGGTGCGAGGTAAGCTTGCTCTTCTTGAATCAGTGATAAAGCGCAGCGAGGCGTGGACGCTGACATCCGCTAAGAAGTATGGACTAAATATCAATGGACTTCTGGTGGTGCTTGCCATTGCAGCTATACCCGACCTACCATTCATAAGACGAGTTTTGATGTTGCTGGGCGCGGTCGGTATTATCAACGTAGTCGCATTCCTTCACAAAAGGTATATTTCGAACGCTACAATTGTTTTGCAGGACGAGAAAACAGGTTTTGCTGAGAAATACTATTCCCAGATAATATCGGTCGTAATCACTACCTTTGTCGGCGGCATCGCGACACTACTTTACGGGACATTGGCAGGATATTTTTCGTTTGTCTGGAAAATCCTTGGCAGCGTAGTACCAGAAGTCCCGCAATAGTATTACAGGTCACTCCAACGCTCTGTAGACACTCTGCTCACTGATACCAAGTTGCGATGCGATGGCTGCACGTGTCATCCCATCCGCTGCAAGCGCCCTGATGCTGTCCTTCTGATTCATGGCCTTTGGTTTGCGCCCAGCGTACTTACCCTCAGCCTTATCCTCGGTGATGCCCGCCCGTTGGCGCTCCAGCATCATGGTCCGCTCAAACTCTGCGAACATCGCAAGCTGTAGCCTTCCGGTGACAGACTTGGTGTTGATTGTCTCCCCGGCGAAGTCGAGGATGCGAAGAGCAATCCCCCGCCTGTCAAGGTCGTTCACTATAGAAAGCAGGCTGCTGAGATCACGCGCCAGGCCGGTCCATCTTGGTCACTACCAGAGTGTCGCCCTCTCTGAGGAAGCGTAGGGCCTCGTCTAGCTGGTCTCTCTGTTTTGCACCTGAAGCGTGTTCGCTGAATATCTTCTCACATCGCACCACCTTCAGGCTGGCTATCTGGTCTTCAAGCCCTGCTGTCTGATCCGTAGTGGATGTCCTTGCGTATCCTGTCGGCATGTCATTGCCTTTCGTACTGCCAATAGGGTCTAGTACCTACTGTATGACACTGCCAAAACTCCAAGTTAACCCTATTGTCAGTATATTTTGCGTTATAACCTGACAGGCTTGGAGGACTGCCAAAACCTTGCGGGGGACGGCAATGACACCCAGGACACAACCGGCCATCCGACCGGCGCTGCACAGGCTGTTCGCGATTGCGGCGGTGGCAGCCATTGCCAGCGCGCTGCTCGGCACGGACGGGCGCTGGCTGCACTATGTCAGCAAGCCGCTGGCGACGGCGCTGCTGCTGCTCCTGGTCGTGCAGACGGCCAACCCGGTTTCAAAGCGCTATCAGTGGGCGATTGCCGCGGGCCTGGTCTTTTCGCTGTGCGGCGATATTTTCCTGATGCTGCCGCAGGATCTGTTCGTCGCCGGGCTGATCTGTTTTCTCATCACGCACTGCGCCTATATCATCGCGCTGACCGGTGATGTCCGCCTCGGCGCCGTGCCCCTCACCTTCGCCGCCTGCGCCCTTTTGGCTCTGGCAATCGTCTGGGGCCTGTGGTCAAGCCTGCCTGCGGAACTGAAGCTTCCTGTCACGGTCTATGCGGCGGTTCTGGCCGCGATGGGCGCCCAGGCGATCAGCCGGGCCCAATGCCTTGCAACGCCCCCTGCCCGGCTGGCGGGCATGGGCGGCATGCTGTTTCTGGCCAGTGACACGCTGCTGGCCTATGGGAAATTCCGCTTCGCCATGCCGCTTGGCCCCCTCTGGGTGCTGGGAACCTATTATGCGGCGCAATGGTTCATTGCGCGGTCGGTCGCTTCATCCGGTCAGTGAAACTCCGCCGTGTCTCCCAATCACCGCATTGGCGGGTTTTCGGGGGGGGGACTGGGGGGGGAATTTCCGAGATA